>NZ_JBFAXI010000078.1:0-40446 GCF_040680735.1 Streptomyces sp. NPDC051987
TACGGCGCGGCGTACGGGTCGGCGTACGGCGCGGCGTACGGGTCGGCGTACGGCGCGGCGTACGGGTCGGCGTACGGCGCGGCGTACGGGTCGGCGTACGGCGCGGCGTACGGGTCGGCCCGGCCCTGCGGCGCCGGGCCGGCGGGGACGCCCGCTCCCGGAAGCTCCGCGACCGTCCGCTGGTCAGGGAGCGACGGCGGCACCGCCGGCGCCCCCGTCCCGGCCGCCTCCCCCTTGTCCAGCCGTATCTTCGGAGTCTCCGGCGCCTCGTCAGCCATCCCGCGATGTCCCCTCTCCCCGACCGCGTGCCGCCGTCATGCTACGGCTCGGTCCGTTCGAACGCGGGTCCGGCCTACGATGACCTCGCATCACCGATCAGCCGATCACCGCGTCGGGCCCCACGGCCGTACCCCGCCGTAGGCGGCCCGCGCCGTTCCGGGGAGGAACCCTTGACCGACCGCCACACCGACCCCGCCGTCCTGCGCGACACGCAGGACGCGCCCGACGTGCAGGACGCGCGCGACGTGCACGCCTTCATCGCAGGCCTGCCCAAGGCCGAACTGCACGTCCACCACGTCGGCTCCGCCTCCCCCCGCATCGTCTCGGAGCTGGCCGCACGGCACCCCGACTCGAAGGTCCCGACCGACCCCGAGGCGCTGACCGACTACTTCACGTTCACGGACTTCGCCCACTTCATCGAGGTCTACCTGTCGGTGGTGGACCTGATCCGTACCCCCGAGGACGTACGGCTGCTCACCTACGAGGTGGCCCGCGACCTGGCCCGCCAGCAGGTGCGCTACGCCGAGCTGACGATCACTCCGTTCTCGTCCACCCGGCGCGGGATCGACGAGCGGGCCTTCATGGACGCGATCGAGGACGCGCGCAAGGCGGCGGAGACCGAGTTCGGCACGGTCCTGCGCTGGTGCTTCGACATCCCCGGGGAGGCGGGTCTGGAGGCCGCGGAGGAGACGGCACGGCTGGCGACCGACGACCGGATCCGCCCGGAGGGCCTGGTGTCGTTCGGGCTCGGCGGCCCCGAGATCGGGGTGCCCCGTCCGCAGTTCAAGCCGTACTTCGACCGGGCGATCGCGGCCGGCCTGCGCTCCGTCCCGCACGCGGGCGAGACCACCGGCCCCGGCACCGTCTGGGACGCGCTGACCCACCTGCGCGCCGAACGGATCGGCCACGGCACCAGCTCCGCGCAGGACCCGAAGCTCCTCGCCCACCTCGCCGAGCACCGGATCGCGTTGGAGGTGTGCCCGACCTCCAACATCGCCACTCGCGCGGTCCGCACCCTCGAAGAGCACCCGATCAGGGCCTTCGTGGACGCCGGTGTCCTGGTCACGGTCAACTCCGACGACCCGCCGATGTTCGGCACGGACCTCAACGGCGAGTACGCCGTCGCCGCCCGCCTCCTCGGCCTCGACGAGCGCGGCGTCGCGGACCTCGCGAAGAACGCGGTGGAGGCGTCCTTCCTGGACCCGACGGGCATGTCGCGGATCTCGGCCGAGATCGACGCCTACACCAAGGCGTGGCTCGCCCCCTGACGGACCCCGGCGAAACCTGACGGAACCTGGCGGACCCCGGTGGAACCTGACGAACCCTGATCGGCCCCTGACGCTCCCCCGCGCAGCCCTGACACCATGGGCCCATGCAGACAGTGACCGCCGTGGCGCACCGCGGCGACCCCTACCGCTTCCGCGAGAACACGCTCGACTCCCTGCGTTCCGCGCTCCGCCGGGGCGCGGACGCGGTGGAGATCGACGTACGGCTCACCCGTGACGGCGTTCCCGTCCTCCTGCACGACGACACGCTCAAGCGGCTGTGGGGGCACGACCGCCCGCTGCACGCCCTGTCGGCGGACGAGGTCCGCGGCCTCACCGCGGGCGGCGTCCCGACCCTCGCCGAGGCGCTGGCAGCGACGGAGGGCGGCCGGGTGATGATCGACCTGCCCGGAGAGCCGGGCGAGCGGGCGGTGGCGCGGATCGTGGCGGTGGCCCGGGAGTGCGACGCGACGGACCGCGTCTACTACACCGGGGACGCCGTCGCGATGCTGGCGGTCCGGGCGGCCGACCCGTCCGCCGAGATCGCCCTGACCCGCAAGACCCTGGCGCCGACCCGCCCCGTGCTGCTGGACGCGATCCGCCCCCGCTTCCTCAACTACCGCTTCAGCCTGCTCGACCGCGCGCTGGCCGAGCACGTCCACCACAGCGGCCACCTGGTCTCGTGCTGGACCCCGGACACCCGCCGCTCGATGCGGCGGCTGCTCGATCTCGGCGTCGACTCGATCACCACGAACAGGGTGGACGTGCTCAACGCGGTGCGCGGTTACACGACGGACGTCTGAGGCACCGTCACCGGATCACTCGGCGCCTGCCGCGTCACGCACTGCGGCACCGGCGCCGAGTCCGGGCCGTCGTCCCGTACCAGGCCGTACCGGATGGCGCCGTGGCGTACCCCACCGAGCCGGCGCGGGCAGACCCCCTCTCCCGGAGCGCCGATGCCAGGCGTACCATCTGAACGAAACTGTTTCGTTCAGGAGAACGGACCTCCGCATGGAGAAGACAGGCATGGTCTCCGTACTCGTCGTCCACGACCAATCCCTCCAGCGCCTCGCCCTGCGGACGCTCCTTGCCGCCGAGCCCGGCCTGACGGTCGTCGGGGAGGCGGCGGACGGGGACGAGGCGATCCGTGCGAGCGCCGCGCTCCGCCCCGACGTCGTCCTGATGGACAGCCAGCTGTCCCGGGCGGACGCCCTCGACACCATCCGGCACATCGCCCGCCCGGCCGCCGGGCCCCGGACCCGCACCCCGGCCGTCGCTCCCGCCTTCACCGGCGAGGCGGCGGCCGCCTCCCGGATCCTGATGCTGACCGCGCCGGAGCAGGAGGCGGACGCCTGGGCGGCCCTGCGGGCGGGCGCCGGGGGCTTTCTGCTCAACGACGCCGACCCGGCCGAACTGATCGCGGCCATCCGCGTGGTGGCCGCCGGCGACGCGGTCATCACCCCCGGACTGACCCGCGCGCTCATCGACGCCGTCCGCCAGCACGACACCGTCCGCCCCCTCCCCCGCGCCTCGGGGCCGGGCGCCCTCACCGGGCGCGAGCGTGACGTCCTGATCGCCGTGGCCGCCGGCTGGACCAACGCCGAGATCGCGCAGTGGCTCCACATCGCCCCGACCACCGTGAAGACCCATGTCAGCAACGTCCTCGCGAAGATCGGCGCCCGGGCCCGGGTGCAGGCGGTGACCTTCGCCTACGAGTCGGGGCTGATCCGGCCGGCAGCCTGAGGGGGACGACGCGGGTGGAACGTGAAGGCCCGAGCGGCGCCGTCCGGAAAATGATGGCCCCGATGACGGGAAAATGATGGATTCGGGGGCTTCACCTGACCCTCGCGCGAACCTAGCGTTGCGAGCACGCCGACGGCCTGGCCGCCCGCCGTGCGAGACCGGCCGGCGACGCCACGCCGGGCACGGTGGCGCTCACGCGGCCGAGGCCATGACGGCCGTACCGGGCGACGCCCCCACTGGACCCATCGAAAGGCCACGGCATGACCACCCCGCAGCTGAACCGGATCGCCGGCGCGCCCATCTCCTGGGGCGTGTGTGAAGTGCCCGGCTGGGGCTACCAGTTGACGCCCGAGCGGGTACTGAAGGAGATGCGTGAGGTCGGCCTGGCCGCCACCGAGTTCGGCCCCGAGGGCTTCCTGCCCGCCGCCCCGGAGGCGATGGCCCGGGTCCTCGCCGACCACGACCTGCACGCCGTCGGCGGCTTCACCCCGCTGCTGCTGCACGTGCCCGGCCACGACCCGCTGCCCGAGGCCGAGCAGCTCCTGGCGGGCTACACCGCATCGAACGCCGAGGTCCTCGTCCTCTCCGCCATCACCGGCCAGGACGGCTACGACTCCCGGCCCGAACTGGACGCGGACGGCTGGAAGCTGCTCCTGTCCAACCTCGACCGGCTGACCGCGCTGGCCGCCGAGCGCGGAGTGCGCGCGGTGCTGCATCCGCACGTCGGCACCATGATCGAGAACGGCGACGAGGTCCGCCGGGTCCTGGAGCACTCCTCGATCTCCCTCTGCCTCGACACCGGCCACCTGCTCATCGGCGGCACCGACCCCGCCGAGCTGACCCGGCAGGCCCCCGAGCGGATCGCCCACACCCACATGAAGGACGTGGACGCCGCTCTCGCCGCCCGGGTCCAGTCCGGCCGCCTCACCTACACCGAGGCCGTGCGCGCCGGCATGTACCGCCCGCTGGGCGCGGGCGACGTGGACGTCCAGGCGATCGTGACGCACCTCAGCAGCCACGGGTACGACGGCTGGTACGTCCTGGAGCAGGACACCATCCTCACCGAGGAACCCGCGGAGAAGGGCCCGGTCGACGACGTGTGGGCCAGCGCCGAGCACCTGCGTTCGGTACTGCGGGCCACCGCGTAGCCCACCGGGGCACCGCCGAGACGGGCGCAGCGGGGACGACGGGGGCGGCGACGGCGACGGCGACGGCGACGGGCACAACGGGGCGACCCGACCGCCGCCGCCCGCCCGCCCGCCGCAGCCCACCGAGGCGCCGCCCTTGGCCCCTCGGCCTGCCCCGACCCGTCGGCGGTACCGGCGAGCCGCCCGTCAGCCCTGGGTGCCGAAGACGTTCTGGTCCCAGTCGATGACCGAGCCGGTCACCACCCCACTGCGGTCGGACAGCAGGAAGACGACGAAGTCGGCGATCTCCTCGACCTGGCCGAGCCTGCCCATGGGCAGCGACGCGGCGGCCCGGTCCCGCCAGTCGTCACCCGCGCCGTGGAAGGCGCGCTGGACGGCGTCCTCACCCTCGGTGTCCGTCCAGCCGATGTTGAGGCCGTTGATCCGGATCCGGTCCCAGCGGTGCGCATGGGCCGCGTTCCGGGTCAGCCCGGCGAGACCGGCCTTGGCCGCGGAGTACGGCGCCAGGAACGGCGGCCCGCCGTGGGCGCAGTTCGAGATGATGTTGACGACGGCGCCCGGCGCCTTGCGGGCGACCATGTCGGCCACCGCCGCCTGCATCGAGAAGAACGGCGCCCGCAGGTTGACCGCGATGTGCTGGTCGAACAGCTCCGGCGTGGTGTCCAGGAGCGAGCCGCGGGAGGTCAGTCCCGCCGCGTTGACCAGGCAGTCGATCCGGCCGTGCGCGTCCACGGTGCGTTCGACGCCGGCGCGCGCCTGGGCCGGGTCGGCGAGGTCGGCCCGTACGAAGAGCGCGCCGGTCTCGGCGGCGAGCCGCTCGCCGGTCTCGGCTCGGCGGCCGGTGAGGACGACGGTCGCGCCCTCCTTCACCGCCGCCCGCACCACGCCGGCGCCGACGCCCTGGCTGCCGCCGTTGACCAGGACGACCTTGTCCTGAAGAAGTGCCATGAGTGGGGTGTCTCCCTTCCGGCCGGGCCGGCGCCCGGCGCCTGCGACTCCGTCATTCAAACCGACCCCGCCCGCCCACCGCCCGACGTCCGCCGACCGCCCGACGTCCGCCACATGCCGCGCGCCACACAACCCCTACGGCAACGGGACCGCCCTGTTCACCGGTTCCGGTGAGGCCGCCCGCCGCTTCCAGCGGAGGATCAAGGTCGGCATGATCGGCATGATCGGCATCAACGTCCCGGTGCCGGTCCCCATGTCGTACTGCTCCTTCGGCGGCTGGAAGGACTCCCTCGCGGCGACTCCCCATCCACGGCCCCGAGGGCATCCGCTTCCACACCCGCCCCAAGGTCGTCACCACCCGCTGGCCGCAGCCCGCCCAGGAGCTCACCGCGGGGTTCACCTTCCCCACCTCCAGTGAGTGACTGCTCGTGCGACCGCGTCGCGTACGTCGGCGTGAGACGGGGTCGGCCGGCCCTGTTCGGCGGCGCGTTCGGCCAGGGAGGTCATCCGAACGCCTGGCAGGGCACAGGCAGTGAAGGTGGTGTAGACACTCAGGTCGGGGTCGACGTCGAGGGCGAAGCCGTGACTGAGACGCTCCCGCTGATGCGCATGCCGATCGAGGCGAGTTTGCGGTGATCGGGGGTCCACACGCCCACCAGACTCTCCGACCCCAGCGGCGTCTCCCGGCGGACCGCTGGAAAACCGAGACTGTCCAGGGCATCGATGAGCGCGCGCTCGACACGGCGGATCAGCCCACGGGGACCGAGCTCGCGCACGCTGAGCACGAGATAGCCGATGAGCTGGCCGGGACCGTGATAGGTGGCATCTCCGCCGCGGTCTGTCTGCACCAGGGCGATGGGCGAGGCCGCATCGGGCAGTTGACGGGTCGGCGTGCGGGTGGTGTAGATGACCACCGCGGGATGCGTGCGGAGTACGACCGGACGGACAGCACGGCGTCACCGGAGTTGCTCCGGCACCTCCTCGCCGCCGCGCTGGTACACATCGACCGGCTGCCGTGCAGCGACGAGCACGATGATCCGCCGGGCGGCCGGGAGGTGTACGTCCGGTTCCGTGCCGAGCTCGAGCGGTCCTACGCCACCACCCGCCGCGCCGCGGACTACGCCGACCGTCTGGGCTATACCGTCAGAACCTTGAGCCGCGCCTGCATGGCCGCTACCGGACAGCCCGTCAAGCGGGTCATCGATCAGCGCGTCGCCCTGGAGGTCCGGCGGCTGCTCGCACACACCGACGAGCCCGTGTCAACGATCGCCCGACACCTCGGCTTTCCCGAATCCACCAATTTCAGCAAGTTCTTCACCCGGCACACAGGTTCGACTCCTGGTGCCTTCCGCGAGCCCTTCCACTCTGACAGTCCTCACTCCACGGTGGGGCCCTGATTGCCGCTGTCGCCTTTTAACCCCGCGGAGTCTCCTTTCTACCTTGTCGCCGCGTTCCGGCGGGGAAAGGGTTGAACGCGGTCAAGACGATCACGCGACGGCACGGCTCCAAGTGGAGGATTCAGGATCGGTGCGGAGAACGGCTAGGAGATGTTCACGGAGTATCGCTCGATGCGGACGCGTGAATCACCGAGCCGGCCGCCGTGCCCGAATCCAGGCCCTGCCGTCCCGTCGCCCCTTGCAAGGAGCCAAAGTTGAGCACGCTGTCCTTCAAGATTCTGGACCTGGACTTCCCGGCCGGCAGCAAGAACAAGACCGCCACCCTCGTCACCGGCGAGCACGAGGCCCTCCTCGTCGACGCCGCCTTCACCCGCGCCGACGGCCACCGCCTGGCCGCCGAGATCCTCGACTCCGGCAAGAAGCTCACCACCGTCTTCGTCTCCCACGCCGACCCCGACTTCTACTTCGGCGCCGAGGTCATCGCCGACGCCTTCCCCGAGGCGAAATTCTTCGCCACCCCCCTCGTCATCGAGCACATCGCCCACTCCTACGAGGGCAAGCTGAAGGCCTGGGCGGCCCTCGGGGCGAATCTGCCCACGCGTCTGGTCGACCTGGAGCCGCTGACCGGTGACCTCACCCTGGAGGGCCACCGGTTCGAGCTGAAGGGCGGCCCGGTCGGCCTGCCCGACCGGCACTACCTGTGGCAGGACGAGCACCGCGCCCTGCTCGGTGGCGTCCTGCTCTTCCAGCAGGAGCACGTCTGGGTGGCCGACACCCCCACCCCCGGCGACCGCGCGACCTGGATCGACCTACTCGACCAGATGACCGCCCTCGACCCGCAGTTCGTCGTCCCCGGCCATCGCCTGCCCGGCGCTCCCGCCGACGCCTCCGCCATCACCGCCACCCGCGACTACCTCCTCGCCTTCGAGGAGGAACTGGGCAGGGCCGCCGACGGGACCGCGCTCAACGACGCCCTGGTCAAGCGCTTTCCCGACCACGGCATGCTGATCGCTGCGCAGATCGGCTCGAAGGTCGCCAAGGGCGAGATGAAGTGGGGCTGAGCATGGGTGACTTCGTCACCTCCAGCGCACCCGCCGACGTCGTACGGCGCCAGTACCTGGCCTCCGCAGCCGGCGACCTGACAGCCCTGCGGGGCACTCTCGCCCCCGACGTGGAGTGGACGGAGATGGCCGGCTTCCCGCTCGCCGGCACCTACCGCACCCCCGAGGGCGTGACCTCCAACGTCATGGAGAAGCTCTCGGCCTGCTGCTGGCAGCGCTGGTGACCGCGGTCCGTGTTCAGCCCTCCACCACCAGCCGCGCCCTCCTGGAACATGCCGCCCCGGGCCCCCTGGTCCCGTCCCTGGCGCCATGCACGCCCCCGCCGTCAAGAGTTCGCGCGAATACATCTTGCAGATCGACAGGGGAGCCGGCACTGAGGTGACGGCAGAGTGAGAAGGAAGAGACATATGCAATACGTGAAGCTCGGGTCGACCGGATTGGAGGTTTCCCGAATCTGCCTGGGGTGCATGAGTTTCGGTCTTCCCGGCAGTGGCGCCCATACGTGGACCCTCGACGAGGATGCCTCCCGGTCCCTGATTCGACGGGCACTCGACGCCGGCATCACCTTTTTCGACACCGCCAACGCCTACTCGGGAGGTACCAGCGAGGAGATCGTTGGCCGGGCGCTGGGCGAATACGCTCGTCGTGACGAGATCGTCCTGGCGACCAAGGTGTATGCCCCGATGCGGCCGGGCCCCAACGGCGCAGGCTTGTCGCGGAAGGCGATCATGACTGAGATCGACCACAGTCTGCGCCGCCTGGGCACTGATTACGTCGACCTTTACCAGATTCACCGTTTCGACCCTACGACTCCGGTCGAGGAGACGATGGAGGCCCTGCATGACGTGGTCAAGGCGGGCAAGGCCCGCTACATCGGGGCGAGTTCGATGTACGCCTGGCAGTTCTCCAAGACCCAGTACACGGCGCGGGTGAACGGCTGGACACGCTTTGTCTCCATGCAGAATCACTACAACCTCCTCTACCGCGAAGAGGAGCGCGAGATGCTCCCGTTGTGTACGGACCAGGGAGTCGGCGTCATGCCGTGGAGTCCGCTGGCCCGCGGACGTCTGACCCGGGACTGGGACGAGGCAACCGAGCGCAGCCGCTCCGACGAGTTCGGCAGGAAGCTGTACGAGGAGGGGGACAGGGAGATCGTCGAGGCGGTTGCCGCGGTTGCTGCCGAACGAGGGCTTCCCCGCGCCCAGGTCGCTCTGGCCTGGCTGCTGCACCAGGATCCCGTCACCGCGCCCATCGTCGGAGTCACCAAGCCGCACCACATCGATGACGCGGTCGCGGCGGTCGAGATCCGGCTCGCCGGCAAGGAGATCGAGGCGCTCCAGCAGCCCTACCGCCCGCACGGCATCAGCGGTCACTGAACCAGCACGTATGGTCAGGGCCCACAACACCACGTTCACCACGACGCTGACGGCCGGACGGGGGGCCGGCACGGCGCTGGAAGTCTTCATCGCCGGCGAGTCCCGTCCGGCGGGCCGCACCCGGTCGACGTCGGCGCGCTCAGGCACGGGCGTGAGCTGAAGGGCTTCCAGCAGGTGCTGCACACAGCACGGCAGGTCCGTGCTGACGGCCACGACTGGGCGAGCACCGTCAAGATCGTCGCCTCCCGAGCCGGTACCTCCCATCCACACCGGCTTCCTTGCCATGGTCGGCCGCGACGCGGACCCGACGACAGAACATCCACCTTCACCACCCCGCACCAGGAGAACCATCCTCATGTCCCGCCGATACCTGCTCACCGTCCTCGCGGCCTCAGCCGCCCTGCTGACCACCACGGCGAACGCCACCGCAGCCACCCAGCCTCTCTCCAGTCCCCGTATTGCGGCCCACTTCACGCTGTCCGCCGGGCAGCAGCCCGAGAACATCACCGTGGGCGGGGACGGTTCCGCCTACCTCACGTTCTCCTTCGCCCGGCAGATCGTCCGTGTCACCCCGTCCGGACGGATCCACGTGCTGGCCACCCTCCCGGCTCCCGCCAAGGCCAACACCCCCAACCTGGGCAAGGCGTTCGTCGGCGGCATCGCCCGCGCGGATGACGGCACCCTCTACGCCACCTACGCCACCGGCACCGCCGGCCTCACGGGCGTCTGGGCCGTGCCTCGCGGCGGCCGACCGCACCGCATCGCCGCCCTTCCCGCCGACGGACTGCCCAACGGCCTCGCCCTGGACCAGCACACCGGCCGCCTCTACGTCACCGACTCCGTGCACGGCGTCGTCTACCGCCTCCCCGCCCGCGGCGGCAAGGCCGTCGTGTGGGCCAAGGGCAAAGCCCTGGAGCCCAGTTCGTTCGCCGGCGCCAACGGCCTCAAGCTCCACAACGGCGCCGTCTGGGCCACCAACCTCGACAAGGGCACCGTCCTGCGCATCCCCCTCACCGCCCGGGGCACCGCGGGCCCCATCCAGGTCCGCGCCACCGGCATGCCCTCCATCGACGACTTCGCCTTCACCGGCCACGGCGACACCCTCCTCGCCGCCCGCGACGACAACCAGGTCGACCTCGTCCGCCCCGACGGCACCCACACCCCCGTCCTCACCGCCGCCGACGGCCTGCAGACCCCCACCTCCGTCGCCGTCCACGACCACACGGTGTACATCCCCAGCGCCGCCTACCTCACGAACAAGGACCCCAACCTCCTCCGCGCCCACCTCGACCGCTGAAACCGCCAAGAAGACACCCCTCCCCCCATCCGGTGGCACCCACCAAACGGACGCCACCGGCACGGGCAGAACCGACAGAAATCCGGCCGCATGTCCAGGCCTCGCGACCGCACACCTCCCTGCGGGTGGCGGCTCGCCGGTTCCTCGGGCCAAGTGGCCTTCCGAAACACCCGGCCGCCGCAAGTCGGCGGTGTCATGGCGCAGAAGACGGATCCGGGTGGCCACCCGAGGGTCTTTTCATCAGCTGGAAGGTGTGCTCAAGGAGCAAGCCGTACTGCTCAGCCACGCCACCACGACCTGCCCGGTCTTCCCGGCTGGCGACCAACGGGCCGACCCGGCCGGTGGAGCGCCTCGGTTTCTCATTGCCAAGAGGTAGTCGTGACAGCAATCGAAGGCGCTATCGCCTTGTCACCGGAGGTGGCCGGGGTATCGGCACAATGCTGGTCGAGGAGCTGTACGGGCGTGGAGCAAGGTCTACGCCACGGCCCGTGACCCGCGCACGGTGAGGCACCCCGATGCCGTTCCGCTTGCCCTTGAGGTCACCGACCCCGCATCAGTTACTCACAAACCCCCGTCGCTGAGCCAGGCTGGCGAAAAGGTCATCGAACCGGGCCGCGTACTCCTCCAACGAACCCGGCGCGGGCGGACACAGACGGCTGGCGGAGAACCACTGGTAATCGCGCGGAAGGACGGATGCGGTTCCTGCCCTGGTGCACCGGCTCACTGGCTCAGCGGGTCGGGGGCGTCCCTCCAGGGTCGGCAGAAGGTAAGGAAGCAGCCCGCCGCGGCCAGCGCCAGGCCGAGGACCGATACGGCCATGGCGAGGGCGGCGGACCGACCGCCGAGGCCCGTCAGGGCCGGCGCGAGGGCACCCATGAGGAATTGGGTGGTACCCACCAGTGCGGAGGCGCTGCCCGCCGCGTGCGGGGCCCGCTGGAGGCAGAGCGCCGTGGTGGTGGGCAGGATCATGCCGACGGGACAGGCGGTGAGGAAGAGGGCGGCAGCGATCCAGGGCAGGCCCGCGTGCGTGGCCGTGACCATGAGGACCAGAGCGGTGCCGGCAGCACCGAGCACGGCCAGGCCCGCTGCGAGGATGCGGTGTGAGGGGAAGCGGCCGAGGAGCAGCTTGCCGTTGAGCTGACCTGTTGTGACCATGCCGATCGAGTTAAGGGCGAAGAGCAGGCTGTAGTTCTGCGGGGAGGCGCCGTAGATCTCCTGGAGGGTGAAGGAGGAACCGGCGATGTAGGCGAACAGGGCGGCGAAGCCGAGGCTGCCGGTGAGCAGGTACCCGGTGAAGGGGCTGTCACGGAGCAGACCGCGCATGGTGCGCAGCGTGGTGGCCAGTCCGCTGGGTCGGCGCCGGGAGTTGGGCAGAGTCTCGGTCAGCAGGCTGGTGGTAGCGGCCAGGACGGCCAGGCCCAGCAGGGTAAGGGCGGCGAAGACGCCGCGCCAGGAGGTCAGGCGCAGCAACTGGGCGCCGAGCACGGGGGCGAGGATCGGTGCCGTGCCGGAGACCAGCATCAGTGAGGACAGCAGGCGGGCGGCGGCGAGTCCCTCGTAGAGGTCGCGGACGACGGCCCGGGCGATGACGATGCCCGCGGCGCCGGCCAGGCCCTGGACCAGGCGCATGCCGATGAGCACCGCCGGGCTCGGGGCGAGTGCGCACACGGCGCCTGCTGTGACGTACACGGTCAGCCCGATCAGAAGGGGCCCTCGTCGGCCGACGGTGTCACTGAGCGGTCCGATGATCAGCTGTCCCAGGGCGATCCCGAGCATGAAGGCGGTCAAGGTGAGCTGGGTGACGGCCTGTGAGATGTGCAGGTCGGAACTGACCTGCGGAAGGGCTGGCAGGTAGAGGTCGATGGTGAGCGGACCGAGGGCGGTCAGGGAGCCCAGGATCAGGACGAGGGCGGGGCGACGGGGGCTGTGGTCGGGAGTCGGGGGACGGGGCGAGGCGTCTGTTTCGGCGCTGGTCGGTGGTGTGTCGGGCATGTCGGTTCCAGGGCTGGGTGGGGCGGATCCGGTGCCGTGGGCACGGGGGGTGTGGTCGTGGTGGCCTGGATGTGCTGCACGGCTGCCCGGTGGCCGAGCGTGGGGCGTGCGCCGGATTTCTGTCAGTTCTGCCCGTGCCGGTGGCGTCCGTTTGGTGGGTGCCACCGGCTGGGGGGAGGGGTGTCTTCTTGGCGGTTTCAGCGGTCGAGGTGGGCGCGGAGGAGGTCGGGGTCTTTGTTCGTGAGGTAGGCGGCGCTGGGGATGTACACCGCCGCCGCGAGGCACGGCCCTGACGCCCGTGAGGCCGGCGGTGCCGGGCACGGTGGCCGTGTCCTCTTGGCGAGCGGTCCTGCCGAGTCGTCACCTGACGGGGACACGCACCACGTTGAAGGGAAGCTGCGGTTCGGCGATCTGGAACTGGAAGTTGACGATCAGCAGGTCGTGGCCGTCGAAGGCGGCCGTGGACGGGCTGTGCATGCCGTGGTCGTGGAGGGTCCGAACGACCCTGGCCCGGGTGAAGTCGTCGCTCAGCTTCAGGATGCTGATCTGTCCCTCGGGGTGGTCCTGCTCGGTGACGGCGTAGAGCGTGTTGCCATGCAGCAGCATGCCGTCACCGGAGACGCCTTGTGCGCCGCAGAGGTCGATCGGAACGACCGCGTGGGTGTGGATGTCGATCCGGTAGAAGGCGTAGTCGTTGTAGTCGGAGAGCAAGACATAGCGGCCGTTCTCCGTGACGACCAGGCCGTTGCCGTTGAAACCGGCGTTGTAGTCGATCGGGGAGTGGCTCAGGTCCGCGCCCACCTGCAGGGGCTGTCGGACGGCCTTGCTCTTCAGCTGCGCGGCGGTGATGCGCCACAGCGCCGGATGGGTGGAGTCGGAGATGTAGACGTCGCCGTTCGGGGCGAGGGCCACGTCGTTGAGGAAGCCGTCGGTGCGGCCAGTGTCGAACACGTGGAGCAGGTCGCGGGTACGGGTGTCGTAGACGAACACCTTGCCCGTGGCGCCGCCGGCGACGATGAGCCGGCCCGCGGGGTCGGTCTTCATGCCGGCGACGGAGGTGCGCCCGTCCTCACCACCCGGCACGAACACCTTGGTCTCCGGCTGGTGGACGTCACCGCGGTAGATGGTGCCGTCGGTGGTGCTGCCGACGTAGAAGTAGGGCGTGCCGTGCTGGCGGGCGATGCCCTCGGGGTAGGTCTTGCTGCCGGGAATCGTGTAGCTGGTGGGCAGCGCAGAGCGGTGGTGGGCCGCAGCCACGGCCGGTTTCCCGGTCGTATCGGCGGTGGCGAGGGCCGGGGCGGCCGCGCTCAGGACGAGGAGTGAGGCCACCGCGACGGCTGCGGTGCGCGGCTGACGAAGACGAGCTGAGTACATGACGGGTCTTCCTGCGTGGCGTGCGTCAGGGGTGGGATCGAGAAGCCAGCAGCCGGGGTCAGCGGTCGGCCGGGAACAGCGACCGGTTGGCGATGTCGATGATGAACGGGCCGACATGCGACGGGTATCGGTCCACGATCGCCTTCTTGTACGCCTCGCCGTCGTCGCCGAGCAGTTCGCGGGCATCGGCGAGGTAGCGGCGCACGTCCTCGTAGACCTCCGGGCCGGTGGGCAGACCGTGGCCGGCGAGGATCGTGTCGTAACCGGACTCCGCGGCCAGCGCGGCAACGGCCTGCTGCCAGCCGCTGATGTCGTTGTTGCCCAGGTAGAGGTGGACGTCGTTGTAGACGAGGTCCTGCGCGACCAGGACGCCCTGCTCGGGCAGCTTGACGAGGAGTTCGTCGGCGGCCTCACCGCCGGAGACGGCCTCGAAGACGAACGGGACGCCGTCGATGACCTCGGTGCCGGGGGTCAGCTCCACGGTCGGGACGAAGTCGGTGACCGGGATGACCTGGCCGGTGGGCAGTCGGCTGTCGCCGCGCGCGATGATCTGATCGCGCACCTCGGCAAGTGCCTGGACAGGGACGCCGAAGCGGGCGGCGCCGTTGTAGTGGTCCGGGTGGGCGTGGGTGACGATCAGCCGGTCCAGCGGCTTGCCGAGCCCCTTGGCGTAGGCGACCGCCTCGTCGGCGTAGGCGGGAAGCAGCTGGGCGTCGATCGCGATGATCCGTGCCGGGGTCTCGATCAGCTGGGTGGTGGTGTGGAAGGTGTCCGCCGGGGACATGTAGCTGTGGATCCGGACGGCGCCCTTGTCGAGGACCGTGACCGTGCCGTTCATGGATGCTCCTTGCGGTGAGGGCGGCCTTGCGCTGCCTTGACGCGTTCTACTCTCGCCGCGAAACCGCAGGCAGACGAGATAGGCTGGAGACCCGACATGGTGAATCGAGGACATTCAGGAGATCGTGATGATCCCGGCGGATCCTGCCGACGGCGACCCTTCCCAGGGCGGCGCCATCCCTCGGCTCGACTTCAACCCGCCTGAGGAACGGGTTCCCGGCTTCGAGATCATCGACCTGGCCACCCTGCACGAGCGGCGCCGGCGTCGGCGCAGTCGCCAGGACGCGGTGCACCGGGTCGACTTCCACACCCTCACCCTCATCACCGAGGGCAGCGGCGAACACGCCATCGACTTCGTGACCCATCCCCTGCGTCCGGGCACCCTGCTGTGGATCCGCCCCGGCCAGGTGCAGCGCTTCGTGCGACCGGGCACCGCGAACGGCACCCACCTGCTGTTCACACCCACCTTCCCGCCGCACACCAGCAGCGCCGACCGGCTGGTCAACGAGTGGTACGGGCCCGCGTGCCGGCAACTGGGAACCAGTCCCGAATACGCCGTGCTGTCCACGCTGCTGGGCCAGTTGCGGGCAGAGTACGACCGCCCGAAGGGGACCGCGTCGGCGGAGATCCTCCAACTCCTGCTGGCGACCGTGCTGTTGCAGGTCGACCGACTGCCCCACCCCGACGGCGGTGGCGACCCGCACGCCGGCGGCGAGGTCTACGCCCGCTTCCGCGTCGAATTGGAACGCTCCTATGCCACCACCCGCCGCGCCGCCGACTACGCCCACCGCCTCGGATACACCGTCAAGACCCTCACACGTGCCTGTACCGCCGCCACCGGGCAGCCCGTCAAACACGTCATCGACGGCCGCGTGGCCCTGGAAGCCAGGCGGCTGCTCGCCCACACCGACGAACCGGTGGCGACCATAGCCCGCCGCCTCGGCTTCCCCGAACCCACCAACTTTGGCAAGTTCTTCACCCGCCACACTGGCGTGACGCCGGGAGCCTTCCGTGAGGCCCACCAGGGCCGGCAGTGACCGGGTGATTCGGGACCGCGGCACCCCGCGCCACTGCAATCGCGTCTTGAAAGCCGACGTCACGCGCGCCTCCGAATCACCCGGCCTCCGAACGGTGACCGATCAGGCCGCCGGAGGGGTCTGTATAGCGAACGGTGGAACTCGGTCGGATTTGGTCAGCGTCGAGGTGAACGACACAGGCTGGACGATCGTCGCGGGCCAGACCGTGTTCACAGCGTCCGGAAGACCGGTCAGGCCGTCACAGACCAGCATCGGGACATCGGCCGCGCCGCGGTTCTTGATCTCGGTCAGTACCTGGAGCCAGTACTTTGCGCCTTCACCGCCGTCGCCGATCCACAGGCCCAGGATGTCCCGGTGGCCCTCGACGGTGACCGTCATGCCGGCCATCACGCTGTCGGTGATCGTGGAGATCATGGACTTGGAGATCTCCGCGTCGTCCACCCCGCCCGGACGCCGCTGGCGCTTCTTGACCAGTTGCGGCTCGAACGACCCGGCCCGTTCCCGCGGCACAGCGGTCTCGACCGGTCCCGACTCGGTGATCACCGTCTTGGAGCGGTGCCCGTTGCGGCTCTCCCGACCGCCCTCGGCCCGCTCACCGGGCCAGATGGTCGGTGAGCTCGCCCTCCAGCACGGACTCCAGCACCCGCTTCGTCAGCTGCTGCAGCAGGCCGCCCTCCCCGGTGAGCTTCACCCCACCGGCCTGGGCCCGGGCCACCAGCTCGGCGACCAGCCCGTCATCCACGGCGCTCGTCGCACCCACAGGAGCCTCCCCGGCCTCGATGTCACTCGTCACGTCAGTCATCAACTGTCGCTTCCAGCTTGGGAGTACACCGCTCACCGTACTGACCCAGTGGTCGTGGCGGTCGTCGCGGCGGCACAAGCGACGGACGGCAACTGGACCTGGGCCCAGACGGCCGCGCTGATCGTCCCGTGTATCGCTCCCTTGGGCGCCTACCTCACGTACGCCCTCGACCAGCGGGCCGTACGCAGGGAACGCCGCGCCAAGACCTTCGCCGAAGCTCTGACGGCGGTCGAAGAGTACTTGGAGATGCCGTACCGCATACGGCGTCGCCCCAAGTCCTCCTCCGCCGTACGACAACAGCTCACCGACGAAGTCAGCGGCCTACTGGCTCAGATGGCATTCCACCAGGCGTGGCTCCAGATCGAGGCATCGGCGGTCGCGGGGCCCTACACGCCGCTCGTGGCCACGGCCCGAGCGGAGGTGATGCGCCGCCACCTCGGAGAACGTTCGTGATCTCGGTGCCAACTGTCCCTCTTTTTGAGCTCGGGCCTACAGCCCGACGATGCCGTTCCAGCGCTTGGCGAACTCGACCCGTTCCGTGGACGTGATGTCCCGGGCGACGGCGAGCCGCTTGCGCATCGCCGCGTCGGGGAAGATCAGCGGGTTGCCGGCGAGGGCCGCGGTGTCCTTGTCCCTGGAGTCGGCGAGGACCCGCTGGGCGGCCGGGACGGGGCAGACGTAGTTGACCCAGGCGGCCAGCTCGGCGGCGACCTCCGGCTCGTAGTAGTAGTCGACGAGGCGTTCCGCGTTGGCCTTGTGGGCGGCGCGGTCCGGGATCATCAGGGAGTCGGACCACAGCTCCGCGCCCTCCTCGGGGACGACGAAGCGGATGTCGGGGTTGTCGGCCTGGAGCTGGATGACGTCGCCGGAGTAGGCCTGGCAGGCCAGGACGTCCCCGCTGACCAGGTCCTTGGTGTAGTCGTTGCCGGTGAAGCGGCGGATCTGGCCCCGGTCGACCTGCTGCTGCACCTCGTCGCAGACGTCGTGGAAGTCGTCGGCCGTCCACCGGGTGATGTCCACGCCGTTGCCCTGCATGAGCAGCGCGAACGCCTCGTCGAGGCCGGAGAGCAGGGTCACCCGGCCCCTGAGGTCGCTCGCCCACAGGTCCTTGACGTGCCGGATCTCGCGGCCCAGCTTCCTGCGGTTGTAGGCGATGCCGGTGATGCCGGACTGCCACGGCACGGTGGAGAGCCGGCCCGGGTCGAAGGCCGGTGAGCGCAGCAGGGGGTCCAGGTTCCGCGCGACGTTCGGCTGGTGGGCGCGGTCCATCTTCTGGACCCAGCCCAGGCGGACGAACCGCGCGCACATCCAGTCGCTCATGACGATCAGGTCCCGGCCGGTGGACTGGTGGTTCATCAGCGCCGGGCTGATCTTGCCGAAGAACTCGTCGTTGTCGTTGATCTCCTCGATGTAGTCGACGGAGATCCCGGTGCGCTTCCCGAACGCGTCGAGGGTGGGCCGCTTGTTCGGGTTGTCGTCGGCCACGTCGATGTACAGCGGCCAGTTCGCGAAGACCAGCCTGTGGTCCCTGGCGGACAGGTCGGTCACGGCGCGGTCGCCGGCCCTGACGTACGCGGCGGGCACCCCGCACCCGGCCAGCGCGCCGAGCGCGGCGGTGCCGCCGAGGGCGCGCAGCAGGGACCGACGGGTGAGCGCGGGCGTCCGGGACGTGGTCTGAGGCACACCTGAAGGATGTCGCGCCCGCCCGTCGCCGGGCAATCGACGCTGCGTCAAGCCGCCTGACGGGTACCCGACACCTTGTCGAGGCCGGGCAGCGCGGCGCCCCGGAAGGGGCGCGGGGAACTGCGCGACCAGCCCCCACGCACCCGCAGCCGACACACGACCTGACCCACGCCCTACGACCTACGCGTCCAGCGACGTCATCACGTGCTTGATCCGCGTGTAGTCCTCGAACCCGTACCCCGACAGGTCCTTGCCGTACCCGGACTTCTTGAAGCCGCCGTGCGGCATCTCCGCGACCAGCGGAATGTGCGTGTTGATCCACACGCAGCCGAAGTCCAGCTTCTTCGACATCCGCATCGCCCGCCCGTGGTCCTTGGTCCACACGGACGACGCGAGCGCGTACTCGACGCCGTTGGCCCACTCCACGGCCTGGTCCTCGTCCGTGAAGGACTGGACGGTGATGACCGGGCCGAAGACCTCGTTCTGGATGATCTCGTCGTCCTGCTTCAGCCCGGAGACGACGGTGGGCGCGTAGAAGTACCCCTTGTCGCCGACCCGCTGGCCGCCGGCCTCGACCTTGGCGTGGGCCGGGAGCCGCTCGATGAACCCGGAGACCTGCTTGAGCTGGTTCGGGTTGTTGAGCGGGCCGAACAGCACGTCCTCGTCGTCCGGGTGCCCGGTCTTCGTCTCGGCCGCGGCCTTCGCGAGCGCGGCCACGAACTCGTCGTGGATGGACGCCTGGACCAGGACCCGGGTCGCCGCCGTACAGTCCTGGCCGGCGTTGAAGAAGCCCGCCACGGAGATGTCCTCGACGGCCTTGGCGATGTCGGTGTCCTCGAAGACCACGACCGGCGCCTTGCCGCCCAGCTCCAGGTGCACCCGCTTGAGGTCCCTGGACGCGGACTCGGCGACCGACATGCCGGCCCGCACGGAACCGGTGATGGAGGCCATCGCGGGGGTCGGGTGCTCGACCATCAGGCGGCCGGTGTCACGGTCGCCGGTGATGACGTTGAAGACGCCCTTGGGGAGGATCTCCCCGACGATCTCGGCGATCAGGACCGTCGACGCCGGGGTGGTGTCCGACGGCTTCAGGACCACGGTGTTGCCCGCGGCGATCGCCGGGGCGAACTTCCACACGGCCATCATCATCGGGTAGTTCCACGGCGCGACCTGCGCGCAGACGCCGACCGGCTCACGGCGGACGATCGAGGTCATCCCCTCCATGTACTCACCGGCCGAGCGGCCCTCCAGCATCCGGGCCGCGCCGGCGAAGAACCGGATCTGGTCGACCATCGGCGGGATCTCCTCGGAGCGGGTGAGCCCGGTCGGCTTGCCGGTGTTCTCCACCTCCGCCGCGATGAGGTCCTCGGCCCGCTCCTCGAACGCGTCCGCGATCTTCAGCAGGGCCTTCTGCCGTTCGGCGGGGGTGGTGTCGCGCCAGCCCGGGAAGGCGGCGGCCGCGGCCGCCATCGCCGCGTCGACGTCGGCCTCACGGGACAGCGGGGCGGTCGCGTACGCCTCGCCGGTCGCGGGGTTGACCACCTCGGTGGTCCGCCCGTCGGCGGCGTCCCGGAACTCACCGTCGATGTAGTTGCGCAGACGACGCAGCTCGGTGCTCACTGCCGGCCCTCCAGGTTCGGGTGTCCATTCACTGAGACACCCACAGTAATCCGAGATCCCACGTTTTCAACACCCCCACCGGCGCCACGTCTGCGAAATCCGCAATCAACGACACCTCAGACAACGAATTTCATCGATACGGCCTTGCGGAACCGCCGAGACGTCGTGCACAGTGACCCCGTGGCCAGTCGAAGCGCAGACCAGAGGGACTCGTCCCGCGAGTCCAGGAACGGCACCGCGCAGTTGGACGCCGTCTCCCTCGCCATCATCCAGCAGCTCCAGGAGGACGGCCGCCGGCCGTACGCCGCGATCGGCAAGGCCGTCGGCCTGTCGGAGGCGGCCGTGCGCCAGCGCGTCCAGAAGCTGCTGGACCAGGGCGTCATGCAGATCGTCGCCGTCACGGACCCGCTCACCGTGGGCTTCCGTCGGCAGGCGATGGTCGGCATCAACGTCGAGGGCGATGTCGAGTCGATCGCGGACGCGCTGACCGGCATGTCGGAAGTCGAGTACGTGGTGATGACCGCGGGCTCGTTCGACATCCTCGCGGAGATCGTCTGCGAGGACGACGACCACCTGCTGGACGTCATCAACAAACGCATCCGGGCGCTGCCCGGCGTGCGCTCCACCGAGAGCTTCGTCTACCTGAAGCTGAAGAAGCAGACCTACATGTGGGGAACCCGATAACCGTGACCCAGAAGGACCTCAGCCGCACCGCGTACGACCACCTGTGGATGCACTTCACCCGCATGTCCTCGTACGAGAACTCGCCCGTCCCGACCATCGTCCGGGGCGAGGGCACCTACATCTACGACGACAAGGGCAAGCGCTACCTGGACGGTCTCGCGGGCCTGTTCGTGGTCCAGGCCGGTCACGGCCGCACGGAGCTCGCCGAGACCGCCTTCAAGCAGGCCCAGGAGCTGGCGTTCTTCCCGGTGTGGTCGTACGCCCACCCGAAGGCCGTGGAGCTGGCGGAGCGGCTGGCCGACCACGCGCCGGGCGACCTGAACAAGGTCTTCTTCACCACCGGCGGCGGCGAGGCCGTCGAGACCGCCTGGAAGCTGGCCAAGCAGTACTTCAAGCTGCAGGGCAAGCCGACCAAGTACAAGGTCATCTCCCGCGCGGTCGCCTACCACGGCACCCCGCAGGGCGCCCTGTCCATCACCGGCCTGCCGGCGCTAAAGGCCCCCTTCGAGCCGCTCGTGCCCGGTGCCCACAAGGTCCCGAACACCAACATCTACCGCGCCCCGATCCACGGCGACGACCCGGAGGCCTTCGGCCGCTGGGCCGCCGACCAGATCGAGCAGCAGATCCTCTTCGAGGGCCCCGACACGGTCGCCGCGGTCTTCCTGGAGCCGGTCCAGAACGCGGGCGGCTGCTTCCCGCCCCCGCCCGGCTACTTCCAGCGCGTGCGCGAGATCTGCGACCAGTACGACGTGCTGCTCGTCTCCGACGAGGTCATCTGCGCCTTCGGCCGCCTGGGCACCATGTTCGCCTGCGACAAGTTCGGCTACGTCCCGGACATGATCACCTGCGCCAAGGGCATGACCTCGGGCTACTCCCCGATCGGCGCGTGCATCGTCTCCGACCGCGTCGCCGAGCCGTTCTACCAGGGCGGCAACACCTTCCTGCACGGCTACACCTTCGGCGGCCACCCGGTCTCCGCGGCGGTCGGCCTCGCCAACCTCGACCTGTTCGAGCGCGAGAACCTCAACCAGCACGTCCTGGACAACGAGGGCGCCTTCCTCTCCACCCTGCAGAAGCTGCACGACCTGCCGATCGTCGGCGACGTCCGCGGCAACGGCTTCTTCTACGGCATCGAGCTGGTCAAGGACAAGGCGACGAAGGAGTCCTTCAACGAGGAGGAGACCGAGCGCGTCCTGTACGGCTTCCTCTCGAAGGCCCTTTTCGAGAACGGCCTGTACTGCCGTGCCGACGACCGCGGCGACCCGGTCGTCCAGCTCGCCCCGCCGCTGATCTCCAACCAGGAGACCTTCGACGAGATCGAGCAGATCCTGCGCGCCACCCTCACGGAGGCGTGGACCAAGCTCTGATCATCGGATCATCGGTCCGATCCGGCCCCGGCGCCGCCCGTTCGAGTGAGAACCGCGGCCCGGGGCCGCGCGCTGTCCGGGCTCCGGCCCCGGATCTGCCTAGCGTGCACGTGACCGATCGGCCCAGCCTTCGTTCCCCCTTCGTTCCCCCGGACGTGGGAAGGCACGGCAAAACGGATCAGAACCGAGGTGTACGCCCATGGAGGCCCCGCCGGACAACGACGTGCTGTGGGCACGCGCCCTGCACTTCCGCCACCAGGACGGCTCGCCCGGTGTCACCGGCGTCTCGCTGGCCGTGCGGGAGGGCGAGATCCTCGCCGTCAGCGGCCCGCGCGGCAGCGGCAAGACGACGCTGCTGAAGTGCCTGGCCGGGCTGGCCCCGGCGCAGGGCGGCGAGGTCTGGTTCAACAGCCAGGCCGTGCACCGGATGGGCCCGTTCGCCCGGGAACGGCTGCGCCGCGACCGCTTCGGCTGGATCGACCCGGTGCCGGTGCTCGTCCCCGAGCTGAACGTCTGGGAGAACACAGCCCTGCCCCTCATGCTGCGCGGCAGCGGCCGGCGGCGGGCCAAGGTGGCCGCACTGGAGTGGCTGGACCGCCTCGACGTCGGCGACAAGGCCCGCAAGCACCCGGCCGAGCTCCAGCAGGCCGAGCGCCAGCGCGTCTCCATCGCCCGCGCCCTGGCCCCCGCGCCCACGGTCCTCTTCGCCGACGAGCCGACGGCCCCGCTGCACCGCGCCGACCGCGCCCACGTGCTGCGCACGCTCACCACGGCGGCCCGCTCGCACGGCATCACCGTGGTCCTCGCCACGCACGACGCCGAGACGGCGGCCCTCGCCGACCGCACGGTCGCGCTGCTGGACGGCCGCCGGGTGAACACGGTCCACCTGCCGCCGGTCACCGAAACGGAAGGCCGGGCCGAGTGCTCGCTCTCCGCCTGACCCGCACCCCCCGGCCGGCCGTGCACCTGCGCCGCCTCCTGGTGGCCGCGGCCGCCGCCGGCACGGGCTTCCTGCTGCTGTCGGCCCTCGGCTACGCGGTGACCCACCCGACCCACTCCACTGCGGCGCTCCTGCGGCTGTCCTGGTGCGCGGTACCGCTCGCCGCCACGGTGCACCTGGCGGTCGCGGTGGCCCGCACCGACCCCGCCGCCACGCCACGCACCGGTCTCTCCGCGTTCGGCCTGGGACCGGCCCGGCTGATGGCGACCGCCGCCCGCAACACGGCCCTCGCCTGCGCCCTGGGCTCGGTGCTGGCCCTCCTGGTCTTCCTCCACCTGCGCGGCGACCTCACGGGCATGCCCTTCGACGGCGCGGCGAAGGACTTCCTGGCGGCGAACAGGTCCCTGCCCGTCCCGGCGGCCCTGACCCTCCTGACGGTCCCCCCGGCCCTGGCCTCCACGACCGTCGCCGTCACCCTCCGCCCCCGGGACCTGCCCCGCCCCCGCCCCCGCCCCCGCAGATACGGCCGCTTCGGCACCTACGCCCGCACCCCCAGACCAGAAACCTTCGGCACCTACGGCCGCTTCGGCGCCCGCTTCCACGCCGCGTCGCGGACCCACCGTCCCGCGGCCGGTCGCGCCGCTGGAGCGACAGGCGCCCCTTCACGCGACCGAAGCCGAGCATGGGCAAGCGTGCTCACGGACACCCCCCACCCACCCCTTCAGCCCGCGGACGCCGCCCAGCCACCGGTTCAGCCCGCGGGCAGTCGTGCCGCTGGGGCGGCACGGGTGGGCGCGGACGGCACCCTGCACGCGCCGGCAAGCGAAACCCCGCCCACCCCGGCCCCCGCCCCCCGCACCGAGGACACCCCGGCCGCGCTCCCCCACCTCCCCGGCGCCACCCCTCGCGGCCTGCCCTGGGCCGTCGCCGTCCTCGCCGCCGGCCTCGCCGTGGAGTCCTACGCCGACCTCACCGAAACCGCCCCGCACACCACCCTCCCCGGCGGTCTGGCGGGCGGCCCCGCCGGTGTTCTCGCCGGCTGGGCCCTCACCGCCCTCGGCCTGATCCTCGCCGCCCCCGGCCTCACCCACCTCTGCGGCCGCCTCCTCCAGTCCGTCCGCCCCGGCGCCGGCCGCCTCCTCGCCGGCCGCGTCCTGATGGCGGAGGCCACCCGCATCGGCCGCCCCCTCGGCGTCGTCTGCGCGGTGGCGTCGGCAGGCTTCGCCGCCACCACGCTCTACGGCCACCACGGCGACTCCCCCGCCTTCGGCCCCCTCGCCGCCCTCGGCGGCCTGGTGGTGGCCGGCTGCACCGTCGCCACCCTCCTCATCGCCGCCGTCGAGGCCCGCCAGTCCCGCGCCGACACCACCGCGGCCCTGCTCCGCCTCGGTGCCCCGGCGACCGTGCTGCGCGGCGCGGCGGCCCTGCGCGCCGGCGCCCTGCTGGCCCTGTTCGGCCCCCTCACCCTGCTGATCGCCGACCTCGCCGCACTCCCGCTCGCCCGCTGAAAAGCCGTACGAAAAAAGTGCGGAACCGGCGATGACTTTCGCCGCACACCCCGGTCTACCCCCGCGAACGGCACGACACCCGAGGGAGAGACCCCATGTACCAGCAGATGATCTTCGTGAACCTGGCCACCGACGACGTCGCCGCGTCGCGCAGGTTCTTCACGGAGCTCGGCTACTCGATCAACCCGCAGTTCAGCAACGACGACTGTTCCTGCGTCGTGATCAGCGACACGATCATCGCGATGCTGCTGAGCAAGCAGCGCTACGCCGACTTCACGAAGAAGGAGATCGCCGACTCCACGAAGACCAGCGAGGTGCTGCTCTGCCTGAGCGCGGAGAGCCGCGAGAAGGTCGACGAGCTGGTGGCGAAGGCGGTCGCGGCCGGCGGCACGGCGAACGACGACGTCCAGGACCAGGGCTTCATGTACGGCCGTTCCTTCGAGGACCTCGACGGCCACAGCTGGGAGGTCGTGTGGATGGACCCGGCGGCGGTCCAGGGCTGACGCCTAGCATGGGCGGGTGCATCCGACACCCGCCCAGCCAGACCCCGCCCAGCCGCACCCCGCGAACCCGCAACCGGCGCACCCCGCGAGCCCGCAGCCGCGCCACCGGGCCGCCCGCGACCGTGAGATCGAGTCCCTCGCGGAGTTCGACGCGGTGGTCGCCGCGCACGGCACGCTCGGCCAGTACCGGGTGCAGGCCGTCGATCTGACGGACCGTACGGACGTCCTGCTGACCACGGACACCGCCGGCGCCGTCTTCCTCGGCTGCCCGATGTCGCCCGAGGCAGCCGCACGGGTCGGCGCGTCCGGCGCGCTGGTGTTCCCACCGGTCCCGGACCTGCCCTTCGATCCGTACCGCGCCTTCGTCTACACGCCCGACGAGCTCTTCGACTCCCTCGACAGGGGGTACGAGGCCACCCCGGACGCCCGTTCGTACGCCTGGTTCGAGCAGACCAAGGCGGACGGCGACATATTCGGCTCGATGCTGCGCTCGATCCACGACGACGCGGTCTCCGACGCGCTGGACGAACTCCTCGTCGGCGCCCGGGTGGTGGGTGTGATGGGCGGGCACGCGATGGAGCGCGGCACGGCGGGGTACGCCGGTGCCGCCCGGCTCGGCCGGGACCTCGCGCGGGCCGGTTTCACGGTGGCGACCGGCGGCGGTCCGGGCGCGATGGAGGCGGCGAACCTCGGCGCGTACGCGGCACCCTTCGACGACGGGATGCTCGACGAGGCGCTGGAACTCCTCGCCAAGGCACCGTCGTTCCGGCCGTCGGTCACCGACTGGGCGCGCGCCGCCTTCGAGGTCCGCGGGCGCTGGCCGGACGGCGGACCCTCGGTCGGCATCCCCACCTGGTTCTACGGCCACGAGCCGCCGAACGCCTTCGCCGCGCACATCGCGAAGTACTTCGCCAACGCCACCCGCGAGGACGGTCTGCTGGCCCGTTCAGGCGCCGGTGTGGTGTTCCTGCCGGGCGCCGCAGGGACCGTCCAGGAGATCTTCGACAACGCGACGCCCAACTACTACGAGTCGCGGGGCGAACCGACCCCGATGGTGCTCGTGGACGAGGCGCACTGGAGCGAGAAGCTGCCCGCCTGGCAGTTGCTGACCTCGCTCGCGGGACAGCGCCCGATGGCGTCCCGTATCGCCCTGGTTGACCGGATCGAGCAAGCTTCACCGGCGCTGAAACGTCTCAGCTGGCAAACGGAGAGTAAAGTCAACACCCGTGGACCGCATATGCGTTGACACTACTTACGGAACACTTATAGACCTGTGAGTCTCCTGGGGTTTCTGACGCTTCACCGCATCGTCGCGCCAACTCCCCCTCTGCCCCCCGCAGTCATGCACTCAGTAAGGACAAACGTGTCCATATCCCGCCGCAGTGCACGTCGTTCCGTGCGCATCCTGGGTGTTGCCTCCGCATCGGCCGCGCTGGTCCTGGGCGTCTCCAGCAGCGCCCTCGCGTGCAACATCAAAGAGTTCTCCGCCGAAGCCACCTGCGACGGCTCCAACGGAGTCATCACGGTGACCGACCAGGACGCCACGGGTACTCCGGCCACCATCACCGTCTTCCTCGAGAACAACGGTGCCGACGTCAAGCAGGTCGGCGACGCCCAGACCGTGAAGGGCTCCAGGGCCGGCACGGAGGTCACCTTCTCCGAGGGCTGGGCGCCCAACGCGACGTACCGCGTCCACGTCAAGGTCGACAGCGGCAAGACCCGGATCGACACGGACATCACGCCCAACCTGACGACCCCGTCGACCGCGTGCGCGTCCGACGAGAGCTCCAGCCCCTCCCCGTCGGAGTCGGCCACGCCGTCCCCGTCGGCGTCCGAGTCCACCCCGGCCGAGTCGGACTCCCCGACCCCGTCGGCCTCGGACAGCAGCAGCACCGCTCCGGCGTCCGCGTCGGACAACGCTCCGTCCCCGGCCGTCGGCGAGTCGAACCTCGCCGAGACCGGTGCCAACTCCAACACCGGCCTGATCGCCGGTATCGCCGCCGCGCTCGTGGTGGTCGGCGGTGGCGCGGTGTGGTTCGGCATGCGCCGTCGTGGAGCACAGCGGTAACCGACCCGCCCCACGCGCTCGTACGCGCTCGTGGACCGTCGAGGCCCGTCCCCGTTTCTCCCGGGGACGGGCCTCGGCCGTACGCGTGCGCACGCGGACGCGCGCACGGACACGCGCACGGACACGCGCACGCGGTCAGTCCAGTACGACGGTCTCCGACGCGTCGAACTCGACGCCCACCGCGTCCCCGGCCTCCGGTGCCGCCCGCAGCGCGCAGGCCGCCTCCAGGCGGGGGCCGTCCTGGGGCTGGAGGTGGACGGTGACATGGGTGCCCTGGAAGGTACGGGCGGCCACCGTGCAGGGCAGCCCCGCGTCAGCGGCGACCAGCCGTACGCCGGCCGGCCGGACGAGCAGGGTCCGCGTCCCCTGCCCGGACCCCTCGGGCACCGGCACCTTCCCCCACGGCGTCACCGCGACCGTGCCTTCGACGGTCGCCGGGACCACGTTGCCGAAGCCCAGGAAGCGGGCCACGAACTCGTCGGCGGGCCGCTGCCAGACGTCAAGGGGCGTACCGGACTGGGCGATCCGCCCGTCCCGCATCACCACCACTCGGTCGGCCAGTGCGAAGGCCTCGCCCTGGTCGTGCGTCACCGCCAGCACGGTCGTCCCCAACCGCCCGAACAGCTCCCGTAGTTCGACGACCAGCCGCTCCCGCAGCGAGCGGTCCAGCTGGCCCAGGGGCTCGTCGAGCATCAGCAGCCGGGGCCGGGGCGCCAGCGCACGGGCGAGCGCCACCCGCTGCTGCTCACCGCCGGAGAGTCCGGCGACGGCCCGCCGGGCCGCACCCGGCAGCCCCACCAGGTCCAGCAACTCGCCCACGCGTGACGCCTGTTCCGGCTTCCCGGCGCCGCGCATCCGCAGTCCGAAGGCCACGTTCTGGCCCACGTCCCGCTGCGGGAAGAGCTGATGGTCCTGGAACATCAGACCGACGCCGCGCTGGTGCGCCGGCACCCGCGCCTGGTCGTGTCCGTCGAGCAACACCCTTCCGGAATCCAGCGGTTGCAGACCCGCGACCGCCCGCAGCAGCGTCGACTTGCCGCTTCCGCTGGGCCCGAGCACGCACACCACCTCGTGCTCGGCGACCTCCAGGCCGACGGCGTCGAGCACGGCCCGGCCGCCGAACCGCACGGTGGCCGCGTCGAGAGTCAGCAGCATCAGAACTCCCCCGTCCGGTCGGTCCGCAGCCGCTCCAGAACCAGCAGCGCCACCGCGCACACCACCATCAGAATCGTGGAAAGGGCCATCGCCTGGCCGTAGTTGAGATCACCGGGGCGGGACAGCAGCCGGGCCACCGCCACCGGCAGGGTCGGATTGTCGGGCCGCGCGATGAACACGGTCGCCCCGAACTCCCCCAGCGACACCGCGAAGGCGAAGCCCGCCGCGATCAGCAACGCCCGCCGCACCAGGGGCAGATCGACCTCCCGCCACACCCGCCAGGGCGACGCCCCGAGCACGGCCGCCGCCTCCCGCAGCCGCTCGTCCACGGCCCGCAGCACGGGCAGCATGGTCCGTACGACGAAGGGCACACCGACCAGTGCCTGGGCGAGCGGGACCAGGATCCAGGACTGGCGCAGATCCAGCGGCGGCTTGTCGAGCGCGATCAGGAACCCGAAGCCGACGGTCACCGCGGACACCCCGAGCGGCAGCATCAGCAGCGCGTCGAACCCCCGTACAATGCGTCCCGCGTCCCGCCGGGCCAGCGCGGCGGCGGCGAGCCCGCCGATCGCCACCGCGATGGCGGTGGCCGCGACCGCGTACTCCAGGGAGTTGACCACCGACTCGATCGGCGCGACCAGGAAGGTCCCGCCGTCGGCGTCGCCCAGCGCGCGGTAGTACCCGAACCCGCCGTCCAGCGACCGCCGTACCAGCACGGCCAGGGGCAGGACGAGGAGGACGGCGATGGTGGCGAGCACTCCCCCGAGCAGCGCCCACTGTCCGGCCCCGCGCGGCCGGCGTGCCGTCACCGCGGGGTCGACCAGCCGGAGCGCGCTCTCCCGGCGCCGCACCGTCCACGCGTGCACGGCGAGGACCGCACCGACCGCCGCGAACTGCACGAGGGTGAGGACGGCGGCCGTGGAGAGGTCGAAGATCTCGGAGGTCTGCCGGTAGATCTCCACTTCGAGGGTGGCGAACGTCGGTCCGCCGAGGATCTGCACCACCCCGAAGGAGGTGAAGGTGAAGAGGAACACCATCAGCGCGGCGGCGGCCACGGCGGGCGCGAGCGCGGGCAGGGTGACCTTCCGCCAGGCGGCCGGCGGGGAGAGGCCGAGCATTCGGGCGGCCTCCTCCTGCCGGGGGTCCAGCTGGGCCCACAGCCCGCCCACGGTGCGCACGACGACCGCGTAGTTGAAGAAGACGTGCGCGAGCAGGATGGCCCAGACCGTGGTGTCGAGCCGCACCCCCCACAGCTCGTCCAGCAGTCCGCCCCGCCCGACGAGCGCGAGGAAGGCGGTCCCCACCACGACCGTCGGCAGCACGAAGGGCACCGTCACCACGGCCCGCAGCACCTGTCTGCCCGGGAAGTCGAGGCGGGCGAAGACGTAGGCGGCGGGCAGGGCGGCCAGCAGGGTGAGCGCGGTGGAGGCAAGTGCCTGCCAGGTGGTGAACCAGAGCACGTGCCGGATGTCGGACTGCCCGACGACGTCGGCGATCCTCCCGAGCCGCCACACCCCGTCGGCCTTCAGCCCGCGGGTCACGATCGCCGCGACCGGCCAGGCGAAGAAGACGCCGAAGAACGCGACGGGCACGGCCATCAGGCCGAGCCGCGCCGCGCTCCCCCGGCGCCCGGTGCGGGGGGCTACTTGAGTACGAGTGACGTCCACGTCTTGACCCACTGGTCACGGTCGGCGGCGATCCTGTCGGGCGCCATGGTCTCGGGGTCCTTCGCGGCGGGCCCGTACTTCGTGAACTCGGCGGGCACCCTCGCCCCGTCGACCACCGGATACACGAACATGTTCAGCGGCATGTCCTCCTGGAACTCCTTGGAGACCAGGAAGTCGATGAGCGCCTTGCCGCCCTTGGTGTTCCTCGCGTTGCTCAGCAGCCCGGCGAACTCGATCTGGCGGAAGCAGGTGCCGGCCGCGACCCCGGTGGGCGCGGTGCTCGGCTTCGGGTCGGCGTAGATGACCTCGGCGGGCGGGGAGGAGGCGTACGACACGACGAGCGGCCGGTCGCCGCCCGCCTTCCTGCCGCCGGCCGAGCCGGAGAACTCCTCGTTGTAGGCCTGCTCCCAGCCGTCGACCACCTTGACGCCGTTGGCCGTGAGCTTCTTCCAGTAGTCCTGCCAGCCGCTGTCCCCGTACCGGGCGGCCGACCCGAGCAGGAAGCCGAGCCCCGGCGAGGAGGTGGCCGCGTTCTCGGTGACGAGGAGGTTCCTGTACTCCGGCTTGACGAGGTCGGCGTACGACGTCGGCGGGGTCAGCTTGTGCCGGGTGAAGTACGCCTTGTCGTAGTTGACGCAGATGTCGCCGTAGTCGATGGGCGTGACCCGGTGCCTGCCCGCGTCGAGCTGGTACGCCGCGCCGACCTTGTCGAGCCCCTTCGCCCGGTACGACTGGAAGAGCCCGTTGTCGAGGGCCCTGGAGAGCAGGGTGTTGTCCACGCCGAAGAAGACGTCGCCCTGCGGGTTGTCCTTGGTCAGGATCGCCTTGTTGACGGCCTGCCCGGCGTCGCCGTCCTTGAGGACCCTGACCTGGTAGCCGGACTGCTTCTCGAAGTCCTTGAGCACGTTCTTGGAGACGGCCCACGAGTCGTGGCTGACGAGGGTGACGGTCCTGGAGCCGGCGCCGCCGTCGGCGGCGGACGAGCAGGCGGACAGCGTGACGAGCCCGAGCCCGACGGCCGCGGCCACGAAGGTCCTGGTGTGCACTGGTTGTTTTCCTCCTGGGGCGGTCCAGGAAGAGACGCGGCCCCGCCCGCGGTGTGCGGGCAGGGCGCAACAGCTCGAGTGATGACCGAACTTCCTACCCAGAATGACCTGGGCGAGGTTCAGAGGGTCTGCGGCCCGGTTGCCGCACTCTCAGCGCTGTGGCGCTCCCCTGTCGGAATATGAAGATGTGTTGGCCAGATCCTACCGCTCGGCGCCGACGGCGTTACCGCTCGGTGGCCGCGAGCTGACCGCAGGCGCCGTCGATCTCCTGCCCACGGGTGTCCCGGATCGTCACCGGCACACCATGCGCCTCGATCGCCTCGACGAACGCCTTCTCGTCCTCCGGCCGCGACGCGGTCCACTTCGAACCCGGCGTCGGGTTCAGCGGGATGAGGTTGACGTGCACGGGCTTGCCCCTGAGCAGCCGGCCCAGCCGGTCTCCGCGCCACGCCTGGTCGTTGATGTCCCGGATCAGCGCGTACTCGATGGACAGCCGGCGCCCGCTCTTCTCGACGTACTCGAACCCGGCGTCCAGGACCTCGCGGACCTTCCACCGCGTGTTCACGGGGACGAGGGTGTCGCGCAGTTCGTCGTCGGGGGCGTGCAGGGAGATCGCGAGCCGGCACTTGAAGCCCTCGTCGGCGAACCGGTGGATGGCCGGGACCAGTCCGACGGTCGAGACGGTGATCCCGCGCTGGGAGAGCCCGAGTCCGTCCGGGGCGGGGTCGGTCAGCGCCCGGATCGCTGAGACCACCCGCTTGTAGTTGGCGAGCGGCTCGCCCATCCCCATGAAGACGATGTTGGACAGCCGCGCGGGGCCGCCGGGCACCTCGCCGTCCCTGAGCGCCCGCATCCCGTCGACGATCTGGTGGACGATCTCGGCGGTGGACAGGTTCCGGTCGAGACCGGCCTGCCCCGTCGCGCAGAACGGGCAGTTCATCCCGCAGCCGGCCTGCGAACTGATGCACATGGTCACCCGGTCCGGGTAGCGCATCAGCACCGACTCGACGAGCGTCCCGTCGAACAGCCGCCACAGCGTCTTGCGGGTCGTCCCCTCGTCGGTCGACAGATGCCGGACGACCGTCATCAGCTCAGGGAACAGCGCCTCCCGCAGCTTCTCCCGCGAGCCGGCCGGGATGTCCGTCCACTGCTCGGGGTCGTGCGCGTACCGCGCGAAGTAGTGCTGCGAGAGCTGCTTGGCACGAAACGGCTTCTCCCCGACCTCGGCCACCGCGTCCTTGCGCTCGGCGGGCGAGAGATCGGCGAGATGCCGCGGCGGCTTCTTGGCTCCGCGCGGCGCGACGAAAGTGAGTTCTCCGGGCTTGGGCATGGTGGTACCAGTGTCGCAGATCCACTCAGGTGGCCCGCGACGGCGGTGTGGGGCCCGGTGCGGCCCGGGACGGTCCCGGTTCAGCCCGTGGCGGTCGTGATGACGGCGAAGGCGGCGCCGGCGGGGTCGAGGAACATGGCGAAGCGGCCGATGCCCGGGGCCTCGGTGGCCGGGATGAGGACGGTGGCCCCGGCCTCGGTGGCGGCGGCGAGCGTGGCGTCGCAGTCCCGCACCTCGAAGTAGGGGTGCCATTCCGAGGTGGAGCCGGCGTCGAGGTTGGCCTGGGGCAGCTGCATCAGCCCGCCGTGCGCGGACGCGTCACCGGCGGAGGGGAAGAGGACCGTGTACGTCAGGGCGGGGCCGATCGGCACGTCGGTCGTCCGCCAGGCGAAGACCGACCCGTAGAACGCCTTCGCCGCGTCCGCGTCGGTGGTGTACAGCTCCGCCCTGGCCAGGCTGCCGGGGACCGCGACGAGGTCCAGGCCCCGGGTCTCGCCCGGCTGCCAGACGGCGAAGTCCGCGCCGGTCGGGTCGACGAAGGCGGCAGCCCGTCCGAAGGTGAAGACGTCCGCCGGGGCGATACGGACACTGCCGCCCGCCTGCTCGACGGCCTTGGCGGTGGCGTCGGCGTCCGGGGTGTGGAAGTACACCCTCCAGGACGGGCTCGCGCCCTCCGCGGTGAGCGGCCCGATCCCGGCGACCGTGCTGCCTTCCTGCTCGAAGAAGCCGTAGCCGCCCGCCTCCGGTCCCGCCGACCGGTGCCGCCAGCCGAAGACGGCCCCGTAGAAGGCGGCGCTCGCGGCGATGTCCCGGGTGCCCAGGTCCAGCCAGTTGGGAGCGCCGGGGACATAGGTGGTCGTCAGCATGGTCGGGTCCTCCTCGGCCCTCGCCGGTCACCAGGTCACGGGCAGCGTACGCGGTCCGCGGATCAGGCCCTGGCGCTGGAACGCGACCTCCTCGGCCGGCACGGCCAGCCGGATGCCGGGAAAGCGGGTGAGCACCGAACCGATCATGATCTCGGCCTCCATACGGGCCATGATCGCGGCCATGCAGTGGTGCGGGCCGTGGCCGAAGGCCAGGTGGGGGCCGTCCGCGCGGTCGAAGTCCAGGTCGTCGGGGTCGGCGAAGACGGCGGGGTCGCGGTTGGCGGCGACGTAGGAGTTGTAGACGACGTCACCGGCCCGGATCAGCCGACCGCCGACCTCGACGTCCTCGACGGCGACGCGCGGGATGCCGACGCCGTTGCGGTGCGGGACGAAGCGGAACAGCTCGTCCACCGCCTTCGGCACCAGCTCCGGCTCACGGCGCAGCCGGTCCAGCTGTTCGGGGTGGGTGAGCAGCGCGTACATCATCGAGCCGCTGTTGTTGCGAACCGCGTGGCCGCCGCTGACCTGGATGGCGGTGGCCAGGGAGACCGCCTCGTCGTCGGTGATCTCGCCGTCCGCGGTGGCCTGCGCCAGCACCCCGGCGAGGTCCTCGCGGGGCTCCTCGCGGCGGCTGTGCAGCAGCTCGGCGATCCGGGCCCGGGTGGTCCGGGCGGCCTCCCGGGCACGCTCCTCGGCGTCGGGGCCGGCGGAGAGCAGTGCCTCGCCGGTGGCCGCCCAGCGGTGCCAGTCCTTCTCGTCCACGCCGAGGAAGTCACGGACCACGGCGATCGGGAACGGACCGTGCAGATGCTCCATGAGGTCGGCCGGCGGGCCCGCGGCCTCCATCGTGTCGAGGAGTTCACCGGCTCGCCGCTCCGCCATCGGCCGCAGCCGCTGCATGGCCCGCCCGGTGAAGGCACGGGCGACGACCCGGCGCAGCCGGTTGTGCCCCGGCGGGTCGATGTACTGCAGACCGGACGTCTGGGAGGCCACGGGCGCCGGGCGCATGCTGGTGACGTCCCGGCCGACGACCAGCTCCCGGGAGAAGCGCGGGTCGGAGGTGACGAAGCGGACGTCCTCGTACCGGGTGGTCAGCCAGGCGTCCCCCTCGCCGTACGCGAGCCGGATCCGGGTGACCGGCTCGTCCCGCAGCAGTTCGTCGAGGAACGGGTCCGGGTCGAGGGCGGGCAGATCTCCGACGGGCCAGAACCGCACCGGCGGCGGGGCCGCGGACGGGCGCGGGTCGGAAGCCGGGGCCGGGTCGAGGGGCATGGGCAACTCCCTGCACGTCGGAGAACACAGCGTCCTCACAGGGAGTCTCCCTCTGACCGGCGTCCCCCTGCGATTTCTGCTGCGTCATCCGGGGCCGGAGCACCACCGAGCCCCCGGCCCTGCGGACGGGGGCTCCTCTACGACGGCGGCAGGCCGGCCACCGGCGACGTGGCCCCGGGGCGACCGCGGCCGGCGAAACGAATCAGCCGCTCCCCACGAACAGCACCATCAGCAGCCACACCACCGGAGCCGTGGGCAGCAGCGAGTCGAGGCGGTCCATGATGCCGCCATGGCCCGGCAGCAGCGTGCCCATGTCCTTGATGCCCAGGTCGCGCTTGATCATGGACTCGCCGAGGTCGCCGAGGGTGGCGCTGGCCGCGACCGCGAGGCCCAGCAGCAGGCCCTGCCACCAGGTGCCGTCGTCGATCAGGAACTGCATGCACAGCGCGCCCGCGACCATCGCGAACAGCACCGCGCCCACCAGGCCCTCGCGGGTCTTGCCGGGGCTGATGCGCGGGGCGAGCTTGTGGGTGCCGAAGCGCCAGCCGACCGCGTAGGCGCCGGTGTCGCTGACCACGGTGAGAAGCAGGAAGGTCAGCACCCGGAAGGGGCCGTCCTCGGCGGTGAGCATCATCGCGACGAACGTCGCGAGGAACGGCACGTAGAACGCCGCGAACAGGCCCGCCGTGACGTCCTTGAGATAGCCCTCCGGCGGTTCCGTCATCCGCCAGACCAGTACCGCGAGCCCGGTGAGCGCGAGCGCGACCCAGGCGCCCTCGGCACCCCGGGCGTAGCCGGCCACCACCATCGCCGCGCCACCGAGCGCCAGCGGGACCAGCGGCGCCTTGATGCCCTTGCGCTCCTGGAGCCGGCTGGTCAGCTCCCACAGGCCCACCACGACCGCGACCGCCACGACCCCGACGAAGACGGCCTTGACCACGAACAGGGACGCCACGATCACGATGCCGAGTCCGACGCCGACCCCTATGGCCGCGCCCAGGTCGCGTCCCGCGCTCTTCTTCTGCGGCGCGGGGGCCGGCTGGGGGACGTCGGGCATGGGCTCCGGATTCTGCGGCGCCGCCGCGTGAGGCGGGGGCTGCGCCGACGGGGTGTCGTTGCGGAACGTCTCGTCTCGGAACAGGGGGCCGCTCAGCCGAGCGGCCCCCCGGTCGTCGTCCTGGTCCGAGCCGTACACGGGTACGTCGTCGGGCACGACGGGCATGGGGCGAGTCTGCTGCGCGTTCTGCGCATCGTACGTGGGACCCGCCGGGACGGCTCCCTGGGCCTGCCCCTGGTGGTAGCCGTGGGCCCGAGCCGTGTCGTACCCGTGGCCGGGACCCTGGGCCGGACCGTGGACGTACCCCTGGGCCGGGCCGGGGCCGTACCCCTGGCCGGTGCCCTGATCGGTCGGCGCCCAGTACCCGGCCGGTGGTCCGGGCTGCCCGGCATGCGGCCCGGCGTGCGGCGGGGCTCCCCAGGATGAGTCGTTCATCAGACTTCGAGAAGCTCCGCTTCCTTGTGCTTGAGGAGCTCGTCCACCTGTGCGACGTACTTCGCGGTGGTGTCGTCGAGCTCCTTCTCGGCGCGGCGGCCCTCGTCCTCGCCGACCTCGCCGTCCTTGATCAGCTTGTCGATGGCGTCCTTGGCCTTGCGGCGCACGGAGCGGATGGACACCCGGGAGTCCTCCGCCTTGCCCTTGGCGACCTTGATGTAGTCGCGGCGGCGCTCCTCGGTGAGCTCCGGGAACACCACCCGGATGATGTTGCCGTCGTTGCTCGGGTTGACGCCCAGGTCCGAGTCGCGGATCGCCTGCTCGATGTTGCGCAGGGCCGTCTTGTCGAACGGGGTCACGACCGCCATGCGCGGTTCCGGCACGGAGAACGAGGCCAGCTGGTTGATCGGCGTCGGCGCGCCGTAGTAGTCGGCGACGATCTTGTTGAACATCGCCGGGTGGGCACGGCCGGTACGGATCGCGGCGAAGTCCTCCTTGGCGACCACGACGGCCTTCTCCATCTTCTCCTCGGCTTCGAGGAGGGTCTCTTCGATCACCACTTGCTCCTGCGTGTCTTGAGTAAGGCCCGGCCGCGGTTCCGCCCGGGGGCGGCGGCCGGCTGCGTCGCGTCTTCTTTCCCTGACGGTTCCCGACCGGCAGGACATTGTCCATCCCCCGGCCAGGGCTCGTCAGGCGGTGCCGGTCAGTCCCGGCCGCCCTGTTCACCCACCAGCGTGCCGATCTTCTCACCCTTGACGGCGCGCGCGATATTGCCCTCCGCCAGCAGCTCGAAGACCAGGATGGGCAGCTTGTTGTCGCGGCAGAGCGTGATCGCGGTGGCGTCGGCGACCTTGAGCTCGCGGGTGATGACCTCGCCGTAGCCGAGGGAGTCGAACTTGACGGCGTCGGGGTTGGTCTTCGGGTCGGAGTCGTAGACCCCGTCGACGCCGTTCTTGCCCATGAGCAGTGCCTCGGCGTCGATCTCCAGGGCGCGCTGGGCGGCGGTGGTGTCGGTGGAGAAGTACGGCATGCCCATGCCGGCGCCGAAGATGACCACGCGGCCCTTCTCCAGGTGGCGGACGGCGCGCAGCGGGATGTACGGCTCGGCGACCTGCCCCATGGTGATCGCGGTCTGCACCCGGCTGTCGATGCCCTCCTTCTCCAGGAAGTCCTGGAGGGCCAGGCAGTTCATGACGGTGCCGAGCATGCCCATGTAGTCGGAGCGGGCCCGGTCCATGCCGCGCTGCTGGAGCTCGGCGCCGCGGAAGAAGTTGCCGCCGCCGATGACGACGGCGACCTGCGCGCCGTCGCGGACCACGGCCGCGATCTCGCGGGCGATCTTGTGCACCACGTCGGGGTCCACCCCCAGGCCCCCGCCACCGGAGAAGGCCTCACCGGACAGCTTCAGCAGAAACCGGCCGCGTACTTTGCCGTCGTCGCTCTTCTGGGCCTTGGTGGTCATGGAGATCCCGCCTCTTTCACGTGTTGCACATACGCATACGAAGAAGACCATTGCCGGTGGGGTCGCTTTTCGCTGCCCATGCGCGGCAATGGCCTCCTCGTCAGATCTGCCGCCGTCCGTCACTCCGTGGGTGTGGCGGTGCGTACGGACGACTGCTGTCGACCGACCCTATCGGGATTTCCCCGTGGGTCGCGCCTCGATCGCGGTACGGACTCAGATGCCGACCTTGATGCGCACGAAGCGCTTCAGGGTGACACCGGCCTCGTCCAGGACCTTCTGGACCGACTTCTTGTTGTCGAGCGCGTACGGCTGGCCGAGCAGCGTGGCGTCCTTGAAGAAGCCGTTGAGACGACCCTCGACGATCTTCGGGAGGGCGGCCTCGGGCTTGCCCTCGGCGCGGGTGGTCTCCTCGGCGATGCGGCGCTCGGACTCGACGACCTCGGCCGGCACGTCCTCCTGGGAGAGGTACTTGGGCGCGAAGGCGGCGATGTGCTGGGCGACGCCCTTGGCGACCTCGGCGTTCGGCTTGTCCAGCTCGACGAGGACACCGATCTGCGGGGGCAGGTCGGGCATCGTGCGGTGCATGTAGGCGGCGACGTAACCGTCGGCGTACTGCGCGAAGCGGTCCAGGACGATCTTCTCGCCGAGGTTGGCGTTGGCCTCGTCGACGTACGCCTGGACGGTCTTGCCGGCCTCGATCTCGGAGGCGAGCAGGGCCTCCAGGTCCGCCGGGGCGGTCTTGGCGACGTGCTCGGCGATGGTGTTGGCGACGGCCTGGAACTTCTCGCCCTTGGCGACGAAGTCCGTCTCGCACTTCAGCTCGACGAGGACGCCGGAGGAGTTGTCGTCGGCGATGATCGAGACCACGGCGCCGTTCTCGGCGGAGCGGCCCTCGCGCTTGGCGACGCCCTTCTGGCCCTTGATGCGGAGCGCCTCGACGGCCTTGTCGACGTCGCCCTCGGCCTCGTCCAGGGCCTTCTTGCAGTCCATCATGCCGGCGCCGGTGAGCTCGCGGAGCTTCTTGACGTCAGCGGCGGTGTAGTTCGCCATGAGTCTGTGAGTCTTTCTCGAAGTCGGGAGATCTGCCCGATCCACGATCTACACGTAGATGTAGAGCGCGAACCTGTGGGTGAACGGCGGGGGCGTTCGGGATGTCGCCGCCCCCGCCGTCGACGCTGACGGGTCAGGCCTGCTCGGCGTCCGCGGCCGGAGCCTCGGCGGCCGGAGCCTCGGCCTGCTCGGCGTCGGCGACCTTCTCGGTCTCGGCGGAGGTCTGGACCTCGGCCTCGTCCGCCTTCTTCTCGCCCTCGAGCAGGTCGCGCTCCCACTCGGCGAGCGGCTCGCCGGCGGCCTTCTCGCCCTTGTCGCCGGTGGCGACACGGGAGCGGGAGATGAGGCCCTCGGCGACCGCGTCGGCGATCACACGGGTGAGCAGGGTGACGGAGCGGATCGCGTCGTCGTTGCCCGGGATCTTGTAGTCGACCTCGTCGGGGTCGCAGTTGGTGTCGAGGATCGCGACGACCGGGATGTTGAGCTTCCGGGCCTCACCGACCGCGATGTGCTCCTTCTTGGTGTCCACGATCCAGACGGCGCTGGGCACCTTCTGCATCTCGCGGATACCACCGAGGGTCTTCTCCAGCTTGGCCTTCTCGCGCGAGAGCACGAGAAGCTCCTTCTTGGTCAGACCGGACGCGGCGACGTCCTCGAAGTCGATCTGCTCGAGCTCCTTGAGGCGCTGCAGACGCTTGTAGACGGTCGAGAAGTTGGTGAGCATGCCGCCCAGCCAGCGCTGGTTGACGTAGGGCATGCCGACGCGGGTGGCCTGCTCGGCGATGGCCTCCTGCGCCTGCTTCTTGGTGCCGACGAACATGACCGTGCCGCCGTGGGCGACGGTCTCCTTGACGAACTCGTAGGCGCGGTCGATGTACGACAGCGACTGGAGCAGGTCGATGATGTAGATGCCGTTGCGCTCGGTGAAGATGAAGCGCTTCATCTTCGGGTTCCAGCGACGGGTCTGGTGACCGAAGTGGACGCCGCTCTCCAGCAGCTCCCGCATCGTGACGACGGCCATGGCCGTATCTCCTTGAATTTCTCGGTTGTGCCGCGGGGGCCGGACGGCTCCCGCGCCTGACGCCCGGGTGCGCTGTGCCGCTGAGGACCGAGAAGCGCTGACATCTGCTGGTGACGGCCGGATGTCGGGGCGTGCGAAGTCGACCCGGTGACCCGGATCGCCAGAAGAAGTGTACGGGACCGGCGAGGCAGCGGGTGACGCCGCTGTCCACAACCCGGGAGTAATCCACAGGTACCGGCCATGATCGGCCAGGTCGCGGGACGGTGGGGCCATGGTGGTCATGCGACGCGCGATGCGATGGATGTGGGCGGCGACGGCTCTGCCGCTGGCCCTGGCGGCGACCGCGGCCCGGGCCTGGGTCGGCGCGGACGCTCCGCCGTCCCCGGCCACGCCACCGGTGCCGGCGCTCGCCCGCACCTGGCCGGTGGGGGTGCGGCCACCGGTCCTGCGCGGCTGGGAACCCCCGGCGACGGTGTACGGCCCCGGGCACCGGGGGGTCGACCTGGAGGCGTCCGCCGGCGACCCGGTACGGGCGGTGGCGGCGGGCCGGGTCTCCTACGTGGGGCGGGTCGCGGGGACGGGCGTGGTGTCGGTGCGGCTGACCGGCACGGAGCTGCGGACCACGTACGAACCGGTGACGGCGATGGTCCGGACGGGGGACGAGGTGGCGGCGGGGCAGGTCGTGGGCAGGGTGGAGGCGGGGGGCGCGCACTGCGGAGCGCGGGGGTGCGTGCACTGGGGCCTGCTCAGGGGGGACGTGTACCTGGACCCGTTGCTGCTGTTGCCGCCGTGGCTGCTGAACCGGGGGCCGTCGAGACTGCTGCCGGTACTGGGGGTTCCGCTGCCGGAGGGGTGAGCCGGGGGCGCGCTGCCGGACCGGAGGGGTGAGCGGGGGGTGCGGTGTGGGAGGGGGGTGCCGGGGGTGCGGTGCACTGCCGGACCGGAGGGGTGGGCCGGGGGGTGCGGTGTGGGAGGGGGGTGCCGGGGGTGCGGTGCGGTGCGCTGCGGGTGGGGTGGTGGGGGCGGTCGCGCGACTGCGGGTGGGTGGGGGGTGCTCGCGCAGTTCCCCGCGCCCCTTTGGGGCGCGCTGTCCAGCCGTGTCCTTCACCCTTGCCGCGGGCAGTCGTGCCGCTGGGGCGGCACGGGTGGGCGCAGG
>NZ_JBFAXI010000079.1:0-40098 GCF_040680735.1 Streptomyces sp. NPDC051987
GGTGTGTTGGGGCGCCCCCCCCCTTGCCCCCCGCCCCCCCCCCGCCTATCCGGCCCGGCGGGGGCCCGCCCCGGGGCCCGCCCCCCGGCGGTGGCTCAGCGCTTCTTGGCGGCGGCCTTCGGCGTGTTCAGCCGGCTGCCGTTCCAGTCCTTGCCCACGCTGACGCTCTTGGTCTGCGAGAGGCCGGCGGTCGTGACCGCCTCGCCGATGTCGCTCGGCTCGACGTAGCCGTCGCGGCCGGTCTTCGGCGTCAGCAGCAGGATCGAGCCACCCTCTTCGAGGAAGCCGAGGGCGTCGACCAGCGCGTCCGTCAGGTCGCCGTCATCCTCCCGGAACCACAGCACCACGGCGTCGGCAACGTCGTCGTAGTCCTCGTCCACCAGCTCGCTGCCGATGGTGTCTTCGATGGACTCGCGGAGCTCCTGGTCGACGTCGTCGTCGTAGCCGATCTCCTGGACCACCTGGTCTGGCTGGAACCCCAGCCTGACGGCAGGGGTGGTCCGCTCCTCCGCGTGGTCCGCGGTCGCGCTCACGGGTTGCCTCCTGATCATGTCTTGGTGATGAACTCAGCCACGCGCGTGCGCGAAGCATTGGCCGTAGTCCACACGGGCGGGACGGATCGCGCAAGTACCCGGCCGTGCAGACCGCCGAAACGGTGACGATCCCGGCCGTGTCGCCGCAACTCCCGGCACCGTATCGCGGACAGGTGTGGCACACACCACTCCCTTTTGCCCGTTATGTCGCCTTCGGAATCATCCTCACACACGGCGGTCGAACGAGTTTGCCAAGCGCGTCACACCCCGGGCGTATCGTTGCGTTTTGGCCGGTCCCGAGTTACCTCGCGGTAGAGATGACGTGCGCTGCCCCGGGGTGGACCATGGACAGCGGTGCAGGCCGAACGCAGGGAACAGAGAAAACAGGGAAAACCAGGGAATCAGTGCCCCTCTGACAGGTAAGGAACAGCGTGGCTTCCGGATCCGATCGCAACCCGATCATCATTGGCGGCCTTCCGAGTCAGGTTCCTGACTTCGATCCCGAGGAAACCCAGGAGTGGCTCGACTCGCTCGACGCCGCCGTGGACGAGCGCGGCCGCGAACGGGCCCGCTATCTGATGCTCCGCCTGATCGAGCGCGCCCGCGAGCGGCGCGTGGCGGTGCCCGAGATGCGCAGCACGGACTACGTCAACACGATCCCGACCCGGGCCGAGCCGTTCTTCCCGGGCAACGAGGAGATCGAGCGCAAGGTCCTCAACGCGACCCGCTGGAACGCCGCGGTGATGGTCTCCCGCGCCCAGCGTCCGGGCATCGGTGTCGGCGGCCACATCGCCACCTTCGCCTCCTCGGCCTCGCTCTACGACGTCGGCTTCAACCACTTCTTCCGCGGCAAGGACGACGGCCTCGGCGGCGACCAGGTCTTCTTCCAGGGCCACGCCTCCCCCGGCATCTACGCCCGCGCGTTCCTGCTCGACCGGCTCAGCGAGGCCCAGCTGGACGGCTTCCGCCAGGAGAAGTCGAAGTACCCGGACGGCCTCTCCAGCTACCCGCACCCGCGGTCGATGCCGGACTTCTGGGAGTTCCCCACGGTGTCGATGGGCCTCGGTCCGATCGGCGCGATCTACCAGGCGCGGATGAACCGCTACATGCACGCGCGCGGGATCGCCGACACCTCCACGTCGCACGTGTGGGCGTTCCTCGGCGACGGCGAGATGGACGAGCCGGAGTCGCTCGGCCAGCTGTCCATCGCCGCCCGCGAGGGGCTGGACAACCTGACCTTCGTCGTCAACTGCAACCTCCAGCGGCTCGACGGCCCGGTGCGCGGCAACGGCAAGATCATCCAGGAGCTGGAGTCGGTCTTCCGGGGCGCCGGCTGGAACGTGATCAAGCTGGTCTGGGACCGCACCTGGGACCCGCTGCTCGCCCAGGACCGGGACGGCGTGCTCGTCAACAAGATGAACACGACCCCCGACGGCCAGTTCCAGACCTACGCCACCGAGTCGGGCGCGTACATCCGCGAGCACTTCTTCGGCGACGACCACCGGCTGCGCGCCATGGTCGAGAACATGACCGACGACCAGATCCTGCACCTGGGCCGCGGCGGCCACGACCACCGCAAGATCTACGCGGCGTTCAAGGCGGCCACCGAGCACCGGGGCCAGCCGACGGTCATCCTGGCCAAGACGATCAAGGGCTGGACGCTGGGCCCGAACTTCGAGGGCCGCAACGCCACGCACCAGATGAAGAAGCTGACGGTCGCCGACCTCAAGGGCTTCCGGGACCGCCTGCACCTGCCGATCTCCGACAAGGAGCTGGAGTCCGGGCCGCCGCCGTACTACCACCCGGGCCGGAACTCGGAGGAGATCCAGTACATGCACGACCGGCGCAAGGGCCTCGGCGGCTACGTGCCGACCCGCGTCGTCCGCGCCAAGCCGCTCGCGCTCCCGGACGACAAGACGTACGCGTCCGTGAAGAAGGGCACCGGCCAGCAGTCCATCGCCACCACGATGGCGTTCGTACGACTGCTCAAGGACCTCATGCGGGACAAGGAGCTCGGCCGCCGCTTCGTCCTGATCGCGCCGGACGAGTACCGCACCTTCGGTATGGACTCCTTCTTCCCGAGTGCGAAGATCTACAACCCGCTCGGCCAGCAGTACGAGGCGGTCGACCGCGACCTGCTGCTCGCCTACAAGGAGTCCCCGACCGGCCAGATGCTGCACGACGGCATCTCCGAGGCCGGCTGCACGGCCTCCCTCATCGCGGCCGGCTCGGCCTACGCGACCCACGGCGAGCCGCTCATCCCGGTCTACGTCTTCTACTCGATGTTCGGTTTCCAGCGCACCGGCGACCAGTTCTGGCAGATGGCCGACCAGCTGGCGCGCGGTTTCGTCCTGGGCGCGACCGCCGGCCGTACCACCCTGACCGGTGAGGGCCTCCAGCACGCCGACGGCCACTCCCAGCTGCTCGCCTCGACGAACCCGGCGTGCGTGGCCTACGACCCCGCGTACGCGTACGAGATCGCGCACATCGTCCAGGACGGCCTGCGGCGCATGTACGGCGGCGACGCGGAGCATCCGCACGGCGAGGACGTCTTCTACTACCTGACCGTCTACAACGAGCCGATCCAGCACCCGGCCGAGCCGGCCGACGTGGACGTCGAGGGCATCCTCAGGGGCGTCCACCGGATCAGCGCGGGCACGGCGGGCACGGTCGCGGCGCAGATCATGGCGTCGGGCGTGGCGGTCCCCTGGGCCATGGAGGCGCAGAAGCTGCTCGCCGAGGACTGGAACGTGAAGGCCGACGTCTGGTCCGCCACCTCCTGGAACGAGCTGCGGCGCGAGGCCGTGGCCTGCGAGGAGCACAACCTCCTGCACCCGGAGGAGGAGCAGCGGGTGCCGTGGGTGACGCGCAAGCTGAGCGGCGCCGAGGGTCCGTTCGTGGCCGTGTCCGACTGGATGCGGTCGGTTCCGGACCAGATCGCGCGCTGGGTGCCGGGCACGTACCAGTCGCTGGGCGCCGACGGGTTCGGCTTCGCCGACACGCGCGGCGCCGCGCGCCGGTTCTTCCACATCGACGCGCAGACGATCGTGGTCGCGGTGCTGACCGAGCTGGCCCGCGAGGGCAAGCTCGACCGCTCGGTGCTCAAGCAGGCCATCGACCGCTACCAGCTGCTGGACGTCACGGCGGCGCACCCGGGCGCGGCGGGCGGCGACGCGTAGCCCTGACGGGCGGACAGGCCGAGGGCGGCGGGGCCGTGGTCCCCGCCGCCCTTGCCGTTTCTTTACGATACGCACATGAAGGAAGAGTCCGCGCAGGCCCGTTGGGAACAGGTCACACAACGGCCGTTGCTGGCGCTCGCGGTGGTCTTCGCCATCGCCTACGCGCTGCCGATCGTGGACAGTTCCGCGGGGCACGTCCTCACCGCCGCCTGCACGATGGCGGAGTGGGTGGTCTGGGGCTGCTTCGCCGTGGACTACCTCATACGGCTGGCTCTCACGCCTCAGCGCCGGGAGTTCGTGCGGACGCACTGGACAGACCTGTGCGCGGTGGTGCTGCCGCTGCTCCAGCCGCTGCGGCTGCTGCGGCTCGTCGCGACGCTGATACTGGTGGGGCGGCGGGCGCGGATGGCCTCGCAGATCCGGCTGACGACGTATGTCGTGGGCGCGGTGGTGGGACTGCTGATGTTCGGCTCGCTGGCCGTGCTCTCCGTCGAACGCGACTCGCCGAACGGGAACATCCGGACGCTGGGTGACGCGCTGTGGTGGTCGTTCACGACGATGACGACGGTCGGGTACGGGGACCACGCGCCGACGACCGGGCTGGGCCGGATGATCGCGGTGGGCCTGATGCTCTCCGGGATCGCCCTGCTGGGTGTGGTGACGGCGAACATCGCCACGTGGTTCATCGCGCGGTTCGAGAAGGACGACGTGGAGGAGCGCCGGCAGACCGAGGCGATCGGGATGCTGACGGAGGAAGTGCGGGCGCTGCGGGCGGAGGTGGCGGCGCTGCGCGAGGGGGTGGGGGCGGCCGACGGCGGTCTCCGCTCACCGGCGCCGGCGGGGTGCCTCCCCCAGCCTTCGGCCGGGGGGACCCCCAGCGCCCACCCGTGCCGCCTGGGGGTCCCCCCAGGCTTTTCGGGCTCTGGGGGAGGCATGACTGCCCGCAGCCAGGACGGCCCCGTCGCCCGCGCCTAGGAAGCCGGCGCGACTGCAGCGCCCCGTCAAGGGCACGGGGCTGTGTTCGACATGCGGCTCCGCCGCATGGGCGCGACCGGCCCCCCACCGGCCCGCAGGGGACCGCGAACGGCCCCCAGCGCCCCGCTAAAGGGGCGACACGCCGCCCAGCCACAGCAGTGCCAGAAGCGTGTCGATCGCTCCCAGCACCACCGCGACCAGCGCCGGTATGGAGCTCTTCGGGTTCCATGCCCGACCCATGGAGAACCAGCCGCACACCACGGCCACCGGTCCCAGCACGATCCCCAGCGTGAAGAAGCCGGCGACCGCGCAGATCGTGCCGATGATGCCCAGCGTGTCGCGGTCCAGCCCGCTCCGCGGACCTGTCCGGCCGCGTGAACGGGGGTACCCGCTTGTTCGTTGCCCGAAGCTCGCCATCATCAACTCCTCGGTCCCTCGGGACTGTTCGGGTTGATGACCGGGTACCCCAGTTCCGCTCCCGCAGACCTGCCCGCGCGCTGCCCCCCTCCAGCAGCGCGCCGCGGCCCGGTCGTCCCACTGTCACCTGGCGCGCGTGCCGAAGGCGAGGGATCTTTAGCGGCGTCACCCTGATAGGGGAACTCCCCCCAGGCGAACCGGACATATCGGTCCGCCGCGTTGCGCTAGACGTGGCCGACGCCCGCGCCCGACTCCGCGTTCTCGCCGCGCTTGGTGAGCAGCGCGACCAGGATCGCGACCGCCGCCACGCCCGCCGCGACGAGCGAGGCGAGGCTCATGCCGGAGATGAACGTGTCGTGGGCGACGCCCGTGATCTTCGCGGCGATCGCCTCCGGCGTCCCCTTGGCGACCGGCGCGACACCGACCTGCACCGCCTCGGCTGCCTGCGCCAGCTGAGCGGAGGTCAGCCTGGGCAGCCCCGCGTCGGCCCAGTTGCCCGGCAGGTCGCTGTCGACCTTGGAGGCCATCACGGCGCCGAGGACGGCCGTGCCCAGGCTGCCGCCGATCTGCATCGCGGCCTGCTGGAGGCCGCCGGCCACTCCGGAGAGCTCCATCGGCGCGTTGCCGACGATGACCTCGGTGGCGCCGACCATGACCGGCGCGAGGCCGAGGCCGAGCAGGCCGAACCAGAGGGACATCAGCGCGCTGCCGGTGTCCGCCTTCAGCGTGGACATGCCGTACATGGCGATCGCGGTGGCCGCCATGCCGCCGGCCAGCGGGATGCGCGGGCCGAGCTTGGTGATCGCGGCGCCGGCCAGCGGGGAGCCGACGATCATCATGCCGGTGAGCGGGAGCAGGTGGAGGCCGGCGTCGACCGGGTCCATCCCGTGCACGTTCTGCAAGTAGAACGTCACGAAGAACAGTCCGCCCATGAAGGCGATGGCCATCAGGACCATGAGCACGACGCCCGCCGACAGCGGCACGGAACGGAACAGGCCCAGCGGGATCAGCGGCTCCTTGACCTTCGTCTCCCAGACGGAGAAGAGAGCGAAGCCCAGGACGGACGCGGCGATGAAGGCCCACGTCCTGCCGTCGCCCCAGCCCCAGCTCGGCGCCTTGATCAGGGCCCAGACCAGGCAGAACATGGCGCCGGAGAGCAGGGCGATGCCGAGCAGGTCGAAGGAGCGGGGCGCGTTCTGCGCGCGGTGGTCGAGCAGCATCACCAGGCCGAGGGCGAGGGCGAGCGCGCCGACCGGCACGTTGATGAAGAACACCGACTGCCAGCTGACGTGCTGCACCAGCACACCGCCGAGGATCGGGCCGCCCGCGGTGGAGGCGCCGATGACCATGCCCCAGATGCCGATCGCCATGTTGAGCTTCTCGGCCGGGAAGGTGGCCCGCAGCAGGCCGAGCGCGGCCGGCATCAGCAGCGCGCCGAACAGGCCCTGGAAGACGCGGAAGGTCACGACCAGGCCGATGCTGTCGGAGAGGCCGATGGCGCCCGACGCGGAGGCGAAGCCGACGACGCCGATCAGGAACGTCTGCCGGTGGCCGAAGCGGTCGCCGAGCTTGCCCGCGGTGATCAGGGAGACCGCGAGGGCGAGGAAGTAGCCGTTGGTGATCCACTGGACCTGCGCGAAGGTGGCGCCGAGGTCCTTCTGGATGGCCGGGTTGGCGATGGCCACGATGGTGCCGTCGAGGGCGACCATCATGACCCCGACGGCGACGGTTATCAGGGTGAACCAGGGGTGGCCGCGCAGGCCGGAGGCCGGCGGCCGGTCCGACGGGACCGCCGGCACCCTGTCCCCCGACCCCGCCGCGTCGATCGTGGTCTGACTAGTCATGCGTCGGAGGCTAGTGACAGCCACTGACAGTTGACAAACAAATTCAGTAGTCAGTAACTGTCAGGCATGGAAACGCTGCGCGAACGCAAGAAACAGCGCACTCGGGAGGCGCTGCTGCGGTCCGCGCTCGAGCTCTTCGTGGCCCAGGGCTACGAGCACACCACCGTCGACGAGATCGCCGCGTCCGTCGACGTCTCCCAGCGCACCTTCTTCCGCTACTTCGCGAGCAAGGAGGACGTGGCCTTCTTCGTGCCGCGGCTCACGGAGGAGCACTACGTCGAGGCGGTGCGCCGCCGCCCGCCCGAGGAGCCCCCGCTGGAGGCGCTGCGCCGCTCGGTCATCGACAGCTGGAGCACCATCGAGCAGGCCATCGAGCGGTACGTCCCGGTCGAACTGTTCCTGCGCACGTCCAGGATGATCGAGGCGACGCCGGTCCTGTTCGCCGCCCGGCTGCGGCGTCAGTCGGAGACGGAGGAGGAGATCGCGCGGATCGTCGCCGAGCGGGAGGGCGTCGACCCGGACACCGATCCCCGGCCCCGGCTCGTGGTCGCGGTGTTCGGCGCGGTCATCCGGGTCACCGAGCGGCAGTGGTCGGTCGGCGACGACTTCAGCGTCACGGCGATCCGGCAACTCACCGCGTCCTACCTCGATCAGGTGGGACCGGCGCTCACCGGGAGCTGGCGCGAGGACTGACCCCCCATCACACGGGCCTGAGACAGGGCTCACGTTTGCCGAAACGTGATAACTGTCACTCCGTTACCGCGAGACCCCTTCGTTCTCCTAGTGTGTCCTCCCAGTGACTTCCTTCGACGCCTCCCCGCCCCTCAACGTCTGGCGCGCCCTGCTTGCCCTGGCCGTTGTGTTCGTGATGCTCGCGACCACCGGCTGGACCGCCCTGCGCACGCACCGCGAGACCACCGCCCTGCAGTCCTCCCTCGACCGGTGGGAGCACGGCAGCGTCCATGGCCTGCGCCTGCCGGACCCGGAGGCGTCGCCCGCGCTGCTCACCCGGTTCTTCGCGTCGCTCACCGCGCCGGAGCGCGACCGGCTCGTACACCGTTACCCGCTCGCCGTGGGCAACATGAACGGCGCCCCGGTCCAACTGCGCTACCGCGCCAACGACATCGCCCTGCACCAGCAGCGCGCCGTCGAGAAGAAACGTATGCACGACCCTCGGCTCAGCGCGGCCGGGCAACAGGACGCCGGCCGCCGGATGCACCGCTACGAGGCGCTGATGGCCAAGGGGCGGCAGATCCTCGCCTTCGACCCGGACGGCAGCGGCCGGGTCGCCGAGGTGTTCGGCGACCTCATGAAGGCCGAGCGGATCTCCGTCGTCGTCCCCGGCGTCGACACCGACCTGCTCACCTTCCAGCGGACCAACCGCCAGTACACCGCGCCGGTCGGCATGGCCAGGGCGCTGTACCGGGCGGAGCGCACGGCGAGCCCCGCGACCCGCACGGCGGTGATCGCCTGGGCCGACTACACCGCGCCCGACGGCCTCGGCGTGGCCGCGGCCACCGGGACGGCCGCCGAGCGGGGCGCCGTACGGCTCAACGCGCTGCTGCGCGCGCTGCCCGCCGAGACGCCGGTGTCGATGTTCTGCCACAGCTACGGCTCGGTGGTCTGCGGCGTGGCCGCGCACGCCATGCCGGACCAGGTGGCCGACATAGCGGTGGCCGCGAGCCCCGGAATGCGGGTGGAGAACGCCTCGCACCTGGGCACCGCGGCCCGGGTGTGGGCGATGCGGGACGCCACCGACTGGATCCAGGACGTGCCCTATCTGGAGCTCGGCGGACTCGGCCACGGCGCCGACCCCGTCTCCTCCTCGTTCGGCGCCCGGGTGCTCTCGGCGCGCGACGCCCAGGGGCACGCCGGCTACTTCGAGCCGGGCACCGACAGCCTGCGCAACCTCGCCGACGTCGGGGTCGGCGCATACGGCGCGGTCACCTGCGCCCACGACGATGACGGGTGCCGGGCGGGTTCGTCCGGCACGTCGCCGGCCGGACGCGCGTAGAGACAGCAGGAAGTGCGGTATGCGGGGGGATGGGACGGGGAAGCACGTGCCGCATACGATGAGCCGCATGGGTGACGTACTGGCCGGATTTCATGCCGCCTGGGAGTTCGAGTCCGACTCCGTGCTCATCCGTTACGAACGGGGGATTCGAACACCGAAGCTGTTCCAGAGCCTGGGTGAACGCCGGGTCCCGCTGGCCGCGCTGGAGGGCGTGACGCTCACGGCCGGGAAGCGGGGCACGGTCGTCCTGAAGGCCGAGCCGCGCCCCGGAGCGGACCCCCTGCTGGAGGCGGCGGCCGGGCAACTGAAGGACGGCAGCGACCCGTACCGTCTGGTGGTCCCGGCCGAACGGGCCACCCTCGCCGAGTACTACGCCGACGAACTGCGGCCGCTGCTCACCGCGTCCGGACCGGCGGAAAGGTTTCTGGTCGCCGCGCCCGAGGGGCCCCGGCAGTTCAAGGCGTACGACGGGAAGGCGAGCTTCGACGGCAGGGCCGTGCACTTCCGCTGGTCCTGGACGGGCGCGTCCACGGCGAAGTGGAAGGCCGGCGACCAGAGCTTCGCCGTCGCCGACCTGGCGGGGGTGGAGTGGCGGTCGCCCGAGCTCTTCGAGGGGCACCTGCGGCTGCTGCGGCGGGACCACGCGGGGGCGCCACCGGCGGTCCCGGCCGACCAGGATCCGACGACCGTGGTGTTCGGGCTGGGGTACGGCCCGGTGCACGAGTCGCTGCCGTTCGCGGCGTCGGTCCTGGAGGCGGTGGCGGCCCTGCGGGCCAGGGGTGCCACGGCGGCACCGGCACCGGCGGGGCGCCGGGACCCCGCGGACATCGCCGAGCGGATCCGCCATCTGGGAGAGCTGCACCAGGCGGGGCTGGTGACCGACGAGGAGTTCGCCGCGAAGAAGGCGGAGTTGCTGGCCGAGTTGTGACAGGCCGTATGCCGGCTCTCCGCCGGTGGGGGCCGGTCGCGCGGTTCCTCGCGCCCCTGAAGGGGCGCTCTAGTTGCCGCCTGACTCATAGAAGCTGATCTTGCGGTCCAGGACCGACAAGGTGTCGTGCAGCTCGGCGATGCGGGCCACGACGTCCCTTCTCGTCTGTTCCAGGAGTTCGCGGCGCTCGGGGTAGGTCGTCTCGCCCTCCCTGACCAGCTCCGCGTACCGCACCATGTCGGCCACCGGCATGCCGGTCAGGCGGAGCTTGGTCACGAAGTCCAGCCAGTCCAGGTCGCGGTTGCTGTAGCGGCGCTGGCCGGTGTGGGAGCGGTCGATGTGGGACATCAGGCCGATCCGCTCGTACCAGCGCAGGGTGTGGGCGGTCAGGCCGGTGAAGGCGACGACCTCGCTGATCGTGTAACGGTCCTGTCCCTCGGGACGCGGATGCCGCCGGGGCGGGGCGGAACAGATGTCGGCGGGCGCGATGTCCGGCTGCTCGGTGGGGGCCGCGGTCGTGGTCTGCATCACCGTCATGGGCCCACGCTATGACCTTGGAGTGCACTCGAAGCAAGCGGAACCGGTAAGAAATGCCGAGACGCGGGGCCGGGCGCTGACTAGCGTGCACCGGCATGAGCCTCGTACGCCGTGCCACCCCCGAGGACGCACCGGAAGTGCTGCGCCTGCGCCAGGTCATGATCGACGCGCTGCCCGGCGGTGACAGTTCCACTCAATGGCAGGCCCTGGCGCGGCCGGCGCTGGAGGAGAGACTGGGCGAGCTGGACGGGGACTTCGCCGCGTTCGTCGTCGACCATCCGCGGCGGCCGGGGGCGCTGGCGGCGCTGGTCGCCGGGACCGTCGACTACCGGATCGGCAGGGCAGGCAGCCCGCACGGCCGCTCCGGGTACGTCTTCAGCGTGGCCACCGACCCGGACGCCCGCCGGCGCGGCTACGCGCGCGCGTGCATGGAGGAGCTGCTGGCCTGGTTCCGTGAGCGGGGCGCGGCGCAGGTCATGCTGACCGCGTCCGCGGAGGCCGAGCCGCTCTACGCCGCGCTCGGCTTCGTCCACAAGCCGGACCCCACGATGACCCTGCGGCTCTGAGCCGCATAGGGTCGGGGCATGTCCTTGCACAGCCTCGCGTCCATCGGGAACTGGCCCGTCCCCACCGCCGCGGCGGGCGTCGTACGCACCGACGGGACGGTCCTCGGGACCCACGGGCCGGTCGGGCACCGCTTCCACCTGGCCTCCGTCACCAAGCCGGTCGCCGCGTACGCGGTGCTCGTCGCGTACGAGGAGGGGGCGGTCGAGCTCGACGAGCCGGCGGGGCCCGAGGGGGCGACCGTACGGCATCTGCTCGCGCACACCTCGGGGCTGGCCTTCGACGAGCACCGGGTCACGGCGCCGCCCGGGGAGCGGCGGCTGTACTCGAACGCCGGTTTCGAGGTGCTCGGTGAGCATGTCGCCAAGGCGACGGAGATGCCGTTCGCGGAGTACGCGCGGCAGGCGGTGCTGGAGCCGCTGGGCATGACGTCGACGTCCCTCGAAGGCTCTCCGGCGAAGGACGGCGTGTCGTCCGTGTCGGACCTGCTGCGCTTCGCGGCGGAGCTGCAGGCGCCGCGGCTGCTGGACCCGCGGACGGTGGCGGAGGCGACGCTGACCGTGCACTACCCCGGGACGAAGGGCGTGCTGCCGGGGTACGGCCACCAGAACCCGAACGACTGGGGGCTGGGCTTCGAGATCCGCGACTCCAAGTCGCCGCACTGGACGGGCTCTTCGTCCTCACCCCGCACCTTCGGCCACTTCGGCCAGGCGGGCACGTTCCTGTGGGTGGACCCGGACGCGGGGGTCGCGTGCGTCGCCCTGACGGACCGGCCCTTCGGCCCCTGGGCGGTCGAGGCCTGGCCGGCCTTCACGGACGCGGTGCTGGCGGAGCTGCGCGGCTGAGGGAGCCGTGTCATTTTCCGCGTGAGGCCGCCGTTTGCGCTCAGCGCACGCGTCCGAGATGGATCACATTGACCCGGACCTGCCGGTCATGGATCTCGTACAGCACCCGGTAGCGGCCAGAGTGGATGCGCAGCAGGTCCGCGCTGCCGAATGCGCCGTCGGGGCGCGGGTTGCCGGCAAGGCGATCAACGGCAGTGAACACTTGCCGCACCCCCTCGGGATCATCCTTGGCGAGCCGCTCCGCCTGGGTGAGGGCTTCCGGTTCCCAGATGACTTCTTAGTTCACGCCTCACCCTCGCCGAACACGCGGCGATACGCCTCACCGTGCGGGACACCCGCGTCCTCGCCGTCGGCCTGGCGGGCACGGTAGGCGGCCAGGGCCCGTAGCTCCTCCAGTTCCAGGGCGTCAGCGGGGCTGACCAGTATCGCGACGGTCTGACCGTGACGAAGTGTGCATGGCTTCGGCGGACGAATACAGAGGATCACCCCGCGTCTGGCGCTTTGACCATGCACTCGAACCACACCGTCTTGCCGTCTCCGGTGGGGCGCGGCGTCACGTCCCACCGGTCGGTGACCGCGTCGACCAGAAGCAGGCCACGCCCACCGTCGGAGAGCACACCTCCGTCGCCCGGGACCGGCAGCTGCGGGCAACTGTCGGAGACCTCCACCCGCACCGCCGCGGGCAGGAGCAGGAAGCAGATGCGGCAGCGGCGTCCCGGTACGTGCCTGACGACATTGGCCAAGAGCTCTGTCAGGGCCAGTTCGGCCGCGTCGGTCAGTTCGATCAGGCCCGAGCCCGCGAGATGGAGCCGCAGGACGCGGCGCAGATGCCGGGCCGAATGCGCTCCCAACGCGAACTCGGCGCGGTAGTACGGCGGCAGTTCCGTGGATTGGGGACCAGTTGCATGATTCACACCACCACAATGCAACTCTCTGGATACGCTCGACTACGCAACGAGACCAACGCTGCGAGGCGTTGCAGGCCGGAGGTGCCACCGTGGCCAACATCCAGAACCTCGACCCCACCGCGTCCCCGCTCGACTACTACGGTTGGGAACTGCGCCGCCAGCGTGAGGCGCAGGGCCTGACCCAGGGCCAGCTCGGCGACATCATCTTCTGCACGGGATCATTGGTCGGCCAGATCGAGACCACGAAGAAGGTCCCCACCCGCGACTTCTCCGAACGCGTCGACGCCGCCCTCGGCACCGACGGCCTCTTCTCCCGACTGGTCGGCCTGGTCCTGCGCAGCCAACTCCCCACCTGGTTCCAGCCGTACGCGGCGATGGAGGCGGCGGCGACGTACATCTCCACCTACCAGGCGCAGTTGGTGTACGGGCTGCTGCAGACGGAGGAGTACGCGCGGGCGGTGCTGAGCATCGAACAGGGCAGTACGTTGGACGAGATGGTGGCAGCCCGGATGGAACGCCAGCGCATCCTCCGCCGCGAGAATCCTCCCGCTCTCTGGGTCGTCCTGAGCGAGGCCGCTCTCCTCCTGGAAATCGGTGGACACGACGTCATGCGCCGCCAATGCGCCCACCTGTTGGACTTCCAGGACAACCCGTGGGTGCAGGTCCAGGTCCTCCCGTTCTCCGTCGGCCAACATGCAGGCATGATGGGAACGTTCACTCTGCTGAGGTTCGATAACGATCCCGACCTGTTCTACGTGGACGGCTACCACCAAGGGCACATGACCGCCAGTCCGGACGTGATCAAGGAACGCTCGGTCGGCTACGCTCGGCTGCAAGCCGCAGCCCTCTCCCCCGAGGACTCGGCGAGACTGATCACCCGCGTGATGGAGGAACGCTATGCGCCCCCGCACAGCACCGAGGAACGTCGAGTGGCGTAAGTCCAGTTACAGCGGAAGCAACGGCGGCGAATGCGTCGAGGTCGCCGACGGCTGCCCGGCCGGCGCCGTCGTCCCGGTCCGCGACAGCAAGAACCCGTCCGGCCCGGTCCTGACCGTCGGCGCGCCTGCCTGGCAGGCGTTCGTCAGCGGTCTGCGGTAGCCCACAAGCCTGCCCGCCGCCGGCGGCACACGCGACGGGGGCGGCACCGGGGGCGACGGCCCCGAAGCCGGCGATCACTTGGCCTCTGATGCGGTCCAGAGCCTGACAGCTGTACGGTGCCGTGGTGACAGACACGCTGCACCCTCGCTTGGCAGATGCGTTCCCCGCACTGGCTACCGAGATCGCCGAACTGCTGCGTGCTGAGGGTGAACCGCTGGCCGAGGTGATCGCTGATCTGCCCTACCACGGCTCGTGCACCTGTACCGCAACGTGCAACAACCTGCGGACCGCGCCTCCCGGTTCGTCGGGTCCCTCGATGATCCAACTCGAACGCGACGGCATGGACATCATCTGGCTGAGCTTGGATCCGTCCCAGACCACTGTCACCGACATCGAGGTTCTGGACGGACGCGAACTCGGTCTGAGCACCCAGCGATTTGGGTGACCTCGCCGCCTACCGGCCCAAGCCCAGCGACGACGTGGGGGCGCTGGAGGCAAGAGGCTCCCTGACGGAGCTGGGCCGCATTCGCCGCCGACTGGTTCGAGGAAATCGTACGCCGCCCCGTTATCGGTCCCATCGGTCACGGCGCGAGATCTTTCGTCACACCGGAAACCTGTCTTCCCCCTCGGTACCGCTGGATCCGCAACGATCCCGACTCCAAGTAAGACGGCCCGGCAACACCAGTCGTGGCCGATTGGGAAGGCCGCGGACGTCGCCCCGACGGACGCCGTCCGCAAGGTGCGGAGCCGGACTTCACCCAGGTGAGCCGGGCTGCCCAGAGACAGGCATCATTCGTCTTCCGTACCCATAGCGAATCCCTCGGCAAGGCCTTCCGCTTCCGCTTGATTCCTTCGCTGGTCGCGCGAGCCATGTTCAAGGAACTGACGATACACGAGGTCCAGTAGCGCGGCGTACGCATGTTGGGAACGGGCGACCGCCTGGTCACCAGCCGACGCGTCACCACCGAGCCGATCAATCCGATGCACAAGTTCTTCAAGCAAGGTGAGAACGTCAATCGGCGCCGGCTTGAAGATCCCACGCTCCACACAACTAATTATCGTCGCCACATACTCGTCCGCGCCTGCCAGATCGCCGTGCGCCAGAACCAGCCCCTCTCCTGATCCACTCAGAGGAAACGGCAGGATGCGTCGCAGGGTGCAATAATCCACAAAACTCGGCATTATTTAACGACTCCCCGGGAAACATACCACTCAAGGGCGGTTTCGAGGGAAAAATTCACAACCCCTGAGAGTCCCTGCGTCACCGCGACAGCCGAGCACTAGACACGCAGGTCTCATTCGGCGTGGAGTAATTACACCACACCCGCCCGAGGGTGACTTCACCGCCCCCGGGCGTGATGGTCTTAATTCTCTTCGTCATCAAGGCGTTGCAGAACGCCTTCGGGACCTCCATTTGTAATCACGTCCAGCAAAACCTCGCAAGTCTCATCCAGCCCGCCATTGCGAACGAGTAGGAGGTCGGGACATTGAAAGTACCTACCGTTCAGGCACTCGCCGCTCAACTCCCACCGTTCCCATATCGAAGAGATCTCCGCCAAAGTGAGAACAGTTGCACTCCATCGGGATCCATCTTCAAGAGTGAGAACGACATCAAAGTTCGAGGCGGTTTCCTGACTCTGATTTAGCGCGATCATGAAAACCGCAGACGCCGTTCCGATATCTCTATAGATCAGAGATTCATTTTCCATATATCTTCTGCAATCTAGAAATCACCGAGGCCTCATTCCCTTTGTCTGATTTTCCAACAATCTGTATTCCGTCGGATGTATTCCGGAAGAAAAGTCGAGCGCCTCCCCTGCTCCGCGCGTACGCCACGTCAGTCCCCGAAAGATAACCGTTACCGATACCTGGATTGAGATTCCCTTCGGCAAGTCGCTGCTGCATCGCATCGAGGTCTCTCTGAACTTGCTGATTCTTACCGGCTTTCTCAGCAGCCCTGACCAAAAGCGGATCATCATGGATCGCCGAAGTAACCGGCTGATCTATAGATTCACTTCCGGACGACGCGTCGCTGGACGCTTCGGAGAATACTTTGCCGATGTCGTCGGCGAGGCCCTTCGTGCCGTAGCCCGCCAGCGCGGCGCCGCCTGCGGCTGTGGCGACTCCTGCCGCTGCGGCCGGGGCTCCCACGAGGCAGCCTATGCCAGAGAGGCAGACGACGATCCCGCCTTCGGCCACGCCGGCCCCGACGTTGGTGATGAAGATCCCCAGGGCCGTCTCACCCGCGTGGATGACCAGGTTCGGGCCGTTGTCGAGGATGGCGCTGCCGTAGTTCTTCAGGCTCTGCCACCACTGGTGCAGCTTCGACTTCTGCTGCTGCTCCTTGCGCTCGTAGTCCTGGATCGCATTGACGAGCTTGCGCCTGAAGCTGGGCTTCTTGTACGGCGAGTAGCCAGAGCAATTGTGTGCGTTGCAGAGGTCCCCGAAGCCCTGCGCGTTGGCGAGGTCCTGCGAGATGGGCGGAGCGCCGGGCACCACAGGCTTGTTCATGGTGGGGTCAGCCCACCAGTTGTCCAGGCCGGTCGGGTCGGACCCGGTGGTCGGGTTGTTGCCCGAGTAGTCGTAACCCGCGAGCTGGGTGGGATCAGCGGATTCCAGGACCGGGTCGGCGGACAGGAACCGGCCGTTGGCCGGGTCGTACTCGCGGGCGCCGAGGTTTTCCAGGCTTGTGGCGGGGTCGGGGGTGCCGCCGACGTAGCCCTTGTCGCCGGGCCAGGTGGTGGGAGCGGTGCCGCGGGTGCCGCCGAAGGGGAGGTACTGGCGGCGGGTGACGGTCAGGGTCTGGTAGTCGACGGCCAGGCTGTCCGTGCCCTGGCGGTCGGGGATCAGGTACTGGATGTCACCGGTGCTGGAGCGTTCAGCGACCGTCGTGCCGCCGAGCGAGTAGTAGCGGGTGCCGGACAGGGCTGCGGTGGAGGTGTTCTCCACGAGTTGCTCGTCGCCCAGGAAGAGGGTGGCCTGGCCCGGGTCGGTGCGCAGCACCAGGTTGCCGTCGGTGTCGTACAGGTAGCTGGTGGTGCCGGCGCTGGTGGTGTCGGTGGCGAGCTTGCCCTGGTCGTTCCAGGTCAGGGTCTGGTCACCGGTGGCGCCACCGGAGATGGTGCCGGTGTCGCCGGATGCGTCGTAGGTGTAGGACGCGGTGTTCTTCGCGGCGTCGGGGCCGGTGGCGGTGGTGCTGGTGAGGGTGTGGGGCTGGTCGGTGGCCGAGCCCTGGGTGGGGTAGTGGTAAGTGGTCGTGGTGTCGTTGGCCGTGGTGCCCGAGGTGTCGTGGTCCGTCTGAGTCTTGCGGTCGCCGGCGTCGTCGTAGGCCCAGCTCTGCCAGTACGCGTTCGGGCCACCGACGGACGCGCTGCTGCCCGGAGTGGGGGTGGCGGCACACTGGTCGGTCGCGGTCCAAGCCGCGGACAGGCGGGTGGCGTAGTCGTACTGGAAGCACTGGGTGTCGCTGACAGCGCCACCGTTCTGCTTGTCGGTGGTGGAGGTGACCAGGCCGGCCCCCGCCGAGACGCTTCTGCTCTTGTCCGCATAGGTGTAGCTGGTGTCGTCGACGACCGTGCTCGCTGTGGCGTCGGTCGTCTTGGCGTCGGTCAGTGCCCGGGTCTGCGGGTCGTAGGTGAGGGACAGCGCGACCCAGGAGCCGGAGGGGCCCATCGTGTACTGCAGCGGCTGGCCGTACTCGGAGTAGCCGACGGCGGTGACGTAGTCCCAGGAGGCGGTGGCGCCGTCGCTGCCGACGCTGGTGGGCCTGCCGTATGTGTCGTAGCCGTAGTTGACGGTCTCGGCGGGCAGGCCGCCGGATGTCGGGTCGCCCTGCGAGGCGAGGTTTCCGGTGGTGGTGTAGGTGTAGCTGGTCGTGTAACCGGCGGCGGGAGCGAGGGCTGCCTCGTTGGAGGGCAGGTTCGCCAGGGTCTCCTTGCTGGCCGCGGGCTTGGCCAGGCCGTTGTAGGCGAGGACCGTGCTGGCCACCGACGAGCTGGTGGTGCCCTTCTGGTACGAGACCGACGACGTCGGGTAGCCCTTCTTCAGTGTGTCGTAGGTCCAGGCGCCTATCTCGTCGCTCGTGGATGTGGCGGCGCCGCCGGTGGTGTCGTAGGCGAAGTTCTTTCGCCCGTCCAAGTCGTAGGTGTAGGTGGTCTGCTTGCCGCGGGCGTCCGTCACCGTCAGGAGCTGGCCGGCGTTGTCGTACGTCGAGTGCGAGGTTCCGGTGTCCGGGTCGGTGGCGGAGGTCTGGTTGCCGAGCAGGTCGTACGTCCAGGACCAGGCGTTCCCGGCGGCATCGGTCTCCGTGGCCTGCTTCCCGTTGGGGAAGTAGGTGTAGTGGGTGTCGTCGTAGTCCGAGGCCGGGTCGTTGACCGGGTCTGCCGCAGCACCGGCGTGGTACTCGTACAGGTCGGTGGTCCTGCCGCGCGCGTCGGTCAGGACGCTCTTGGCGGAGCCTCCGGCCGGCGGGACGGTGGTGGTGACGTTGCCGCCGTAGGCGATGGTGGTCCGCCAGGTTTCCGTGCCGAGGGCGTAAGAGATTGCGGCGGTCTGCCGACCTGCGCCGTCGTAGAGGTAGCCGGTCTCGGAGGGGATCTGCCCGTCCTGCGCCTGAACCAGGGTGGAGCCAGGGGCCCCGGTCGTGTAATAGGGGTCGGTGGTCTTGGCGGTCAAGCCGTCGGTGTTGTAGACGGTGTCGGTGACGAGCCGACCGCCGTCCACGGTTCCGGTCTGGACCTCCCGGGTGCGCAACAGCGCGTCGTAGAGGACCTCGCTGGTGCGGTAGGTGCCGTCGTCGTTCAGCGTCTGGGTGGTCACCACCGAGGCCGCGCTGTTGGACAGGGCGTAGGAGTCCTTGTAGACGGCGGACGTTATACCGGGCTTGAAGACGGCGGTCAGTCGGCCCAGCGCGTCATACTGCTCCGTCGTGACGTATCCGCCGGCGTCGGTGGACTTCAGCGGGAGTGCGCGCAGAGCGTCGTAGGTGGTGGTCGTCGTGTGGGTGAGCGGGTCGGTGACGGTGACCGAGGTGGGCTCCGCACCGGTGGTGGGGGTGTAAGCGGTTGAGGTCTTGCGGTTGTCCGCGTCGGTGGCGGTCACGGTGCGCCCGTACTGGTCCACCGTGCTGCTGGCCATCGTGGTGAAGGTCGGCGTGGAGCCGTTGTACGCGGTGGCCGTCTGCTGCATGGTGACGTCGCCTGTCGAGGGCGCGGCGCCGAGGGTGGTGGAGAGGTCGTAGTAGGTGCGGGTGTCGGAGACCGCGTCGGCGGGCAGCGACGGGGTGGCCGAGCATTTCACCGCAACCGTGGTTTCCTCGTCGGGCGCGTTCAGGATCCAGGCGGTGGTGTTGTCCGCGAAGGTGGTCGTGGAGCAGAGGTCGTCCGAGGCGGTCGAGACGTCGCCCAGGTCATTCGTCTGGTTCACCCGTCCGTGGGAGTCGTGGGTGTAGTCGGTCTCGGTCTCACGGGTGTCGCCGGAGGACAGGGGGGTGTAGACCCGCTGCCTGCTGTCGCCGGTGAAGTAGGCATGCTGGTCCGGAAGGCCGCCGCCCACGGCGTGGGTGGCGGTCGCAGCGGAGGTCCAGGGGTCGATGATGGTGTCGGTGACGACCTTGCCGCTGCCCGAGCCGTTGTAGCCGATCGTCTCGTAGGTCGTTCCCGCATACTGGTCCAGGTCGGCGATACTCGTGTCGCCCCGTGAGTCGGTGACCTTCGCCGACCGGGTGCCGCCGTTGGGCAGGGTGTCGCCGTCCATACCCCGGAAGTAGGCGTAGTCGGTCTCGGTGACTGGGTCCGGAGCCGTGCCGGTGATCACCTGCATGCCCTGGTAGCCGCGCCACTGGTTCCAGGTGCGCTGGCCGGAGGGGGTGAGCGGGTTGTCGTCGTAGTGCCAGGCGGGGGTACCGACGGGGTAGTAGTGAGTGGCGACGGTGTCGTTGACGCCACCGCCCGTCGGGTCCTGCTGGGTGACGCCGGTGACGATGTACTTGTTGAACCAGTCCTGGATCGGTGCGCTCTGGCCGTCCGGTGTCCAGTAGGCCGGGTAGCACAGCTTGGTGTTCTGGCTCGGGTCGCTCGGGGTTCCGGATGCGCAGGCCGCGGATGAGTAGGCGACGCTGATGATGCCGCCGGTCTCGGTGGTGATGGTGTTGAGCCGGTGCCGGGTGATCGGCGGGTAGCCGTTCGTGACGTTGACACGGTTGGAGAGCGCGGTGCCGCTGAGCTTGACCGCGGGGGTGGAGATCGAGGCCGTCGAGCCTCCGGCGCTTGTGTCCTGCCCGGTTCGGACGATCGAGGACAGCCACAGGGAGGGGGTGGTGGCGTCGCCGGTCGGCGGGAACGAGTGCGTGAAGCTCCAGGAGTCGACGTTGGTCTCGGTGGTGCCCACCAGGGCCTGGGTCTGGATACCGGTGAGTTCGTACTCGGACCAGAAGGTCGGTGAGTTGATCGAACAGGCCGCGTCCTTGGCGCAGTTGAGGTCATAGGGGACGTCGGGCCAGTTGGCGGCGGTCGAGGAGGACAGACCTGAGACCGCACAGCCGCCGGCGGAGGTGGAGCAGCGGCCGTTGACGGTGAAGGTGACCTGGCCGGCCGGGGAGGTGGAGTACACCGCGCCGGCCCGCTGCCCGTACATGATCTTGTTGAGGTAGCCGCCGCGAATGTACGGGGTGTTGGCGGTGGTGCCCAGATCACGGGCGTAGTAGTTGGTCTCGGTGGTGTAGAAGTACGAGACCGTGTCCTGATGGGCGTCGACGACATAGTCGAGGTTCCAGCGGTAGGCCTGCTGGCACCAGGAGTTGGCGAACGTCGCGTTGTAGCAGGGCTGGCCGGAGGCGGTGGCGTAGACCGGCTCGGTCCACACGGAGTTGGTGGCCGTGTTTCCGCTGGCGTAACCAGGCAGTTGGTTCTGCCCGAAGTAGTACTGGGTGCCGTCGTCCGTGGTGACGATCCAGTATTCGCCGCTCTGGGCTCCGTTGGTGGCCCCGGTCTTGTACTGCACCCGTTCGTCGGAGTCGTTCTGGGCGTGCCAGTCACCGGTGGCGTCGTCCTTGACCAGGATGGTGGACTGGCCGCCGAGCGACAGCGTGATCGTGTTGTTGCTGGACCAGCAGTTGTCCTGGGTCTTGGTCGTGCCGGTCGGGTTCTGGTGGCATGACTGGAAGGACCGCTCGATGTAGCCGGGGCTGTACTCGAAGCCGTCGCCGATCCACGAGGCCTGGTTGTTCGTGGAGGAGGTCAGACCGTCCTGCGACTGTGAGTTGTAGTCCAGCGAGATCTTCGGTTCGAGCCCACCCGGTACCGAGGGCGTGTCAATGGGGTAGGACCAGTTGAAGGCGTCCGTGCTTCCGCCGGCCTGCCACGTTCCGGACGGCTTCAAGGACGTCGCCGAGTAGTCGCCGCCGCCTCCGCCCGCCGAGGAGGTCGCCGCCAGCAGCACCGACGCCTGTTCCGTCGCGGCGCTGGTCTTCGCTACGGGGAGGGTGACGTTGGCGCTGAGTCGGTGCGTGGTGCTGTTGTTCGCCGAGGTGAGCGGTGTCCGGGTACGGCAGCGGGCCAGCCGTGGAGTGGTCACCGCACACGCGGGCAGCGTGACCAGGTGCAGGCGGGATGCCCAGTCGGCGCCGAAGGCGGCAGTGAACGCCGAGTAGTCCAGTGTGAGGCCGACACGGCTCTCGGAGGTGCTGCCGTCACTGCGGTCCAGGTCCAGCAGGACACCGTTCACGCCTGCGGCGCTCGCTGTGCTGCGGGGGAGCACTCGCACGCCGACGCCCGCCGGAGTGGCGGCCGTGGCTCTGCCTGCCTGCGCGGCGTCGCTCTTCGACACCGCCTTCGCCGGGCCTATCCACACCGGGAGCGACCCGGCGCGTATCGTCCCGCGAGATGACTGCTTCGCCTTCGCCCCGGTCCCGCTCAGCGTGACGTTCGCCGCACCGGAGGGCCATGAGATGCGCGGGGGGCGATAGGAGGGCATGGGCTTGGGCTGGTGGTAATGCGAGGCCACAGCGGTGACCGGTACCGGCTTGTCATGCGCCGGGGTGGGTGCCCGATGCCGAACGGCCGCGTCGGCCGGAGTTGCCTGCAAGACACCGGCGCATAACGCCATCGTGGCGAGGGCCGCGGTGGGGGCGCGCAGTGCAATACGGCTCAGCCAGGCGCGTGCGGACAGGCCCGTCCGGACTGCCTTGTTGCTCCGGCGTCTACCAGAAACCACAGCGTCCCGCCCCTCGGTGTCCACGAAGATCACTCGATCCGAGCGGACGCTACCCACCCCTTCACACGCGGCGAACCCTCCTACCGAGTCATGACCAGACTCTTACGTCGCTTACATGTCAACATTCCGCGGTCAATGAGGCGGAATGATCGCCTCCAGCCCCCCTGCCCCTCTGGTCACGCACAGCAGCGCACTCCTAGCGTCGTGAACCACTGGATCTTCAGATCGGACAGAGGTGGATCTCCCATGCGATGGCACCACATACCTGGCGCACGCAGAACCACCGGCCGCGGCAGAGCCGCCGTCACCGCCACCGTCACCACCGCGCTCGCCCTGGTCGCCGCCACAGCGAGCCTGACCCCCGCCTATGCCGACACCCCCGGGGGCGCGGCCGTCTACTCCTCCGGCGCGTCCGCCCCGGTCACCGACGACACGCCCGCGCCATCGGATCTGCCGCAACTGCCGGACGGATACGGCCCGTCAGCCGCCCAGCGTGCGGCGATGGAGACCGCTGCGGCGACAGCCCGGAAGAGCGGGAAGGCCGTCGCGGTCAGCTCGTTGACGACCCCCGTCCAGCAGGTGACCGCCGGTCCCGGCGGCGGGTTCCAGTTGTCGGCCAACCCCGTGCCCGTGCGGACCAAGCGGCACGGCCGTTGGACCGCCGTCGACATGACACTGCGGCACGACAGTGACGGCACCTGGTCTCCGGCCGCGACCGCGTACGGCACGGTGTCCTTCTCCGGGGGCGGTCGCACCCCATTAGCCACGACCCGCTACGGCGGCGTGCGCATGGCCGTCTCCTGGCCAGGGACTTTGCCCGTTCCCGTCGTCAAGGGCAGTTCCGCGATCTACCGGTCCGTACTGCCCTCGGTGGACCTGGTGGTCTCGGCCACCGCCGCCGGCGGCTTCACCGACACCCTGGTCGTCAAGTCCCCAGCCGCAGCCCGGAACCCGGCGCTGGCCACCCTGCGACTGGGCACCCAGGTGACCGGCGGTCGCCTGACCCGGGGCAGCGCCGACAACCTCGCGCTGCGCGACACTCGGGGCCGGGATCTCATGGACGCGGCCAGCCCGCTGATGTGGGACTCCAACACGGTGCTGCCGACCCCGGCCACCAAGAAGGCGCATACGGCGAGCAAGGCCAAGGTCGCCGCCGACCCCTCGGACGCCGCGCATCCCGGTCTGGCCGCCCGTGAGGCACCGGTGAGCACAAAGGTGTCCGCCTCGGGTCTGTCACTTGTTCCGGACTCCCGCATGCTCAAGGCCCGCTCCACCGTCTTCCCGGTCTACATCGACCCCACGTTCAACTGGCACCCCTACGATCCCGCCGCCCCGGCCTTCGACGAGGTCAAACAGGGCTGCCCCAACAAGTCCTTCTACAACCAGACCGGTTCACTCGCCGACAACGGATACCTGGGGGTCGGCTACAACGGCTGGCAGGAGGGCTCCTGCTACACCGGCAAAGAGCACGCGATCTACCAGTGGAAGCTGTCGTCCACCATTTTCGGCGCGCACATCAACACCGCGACCGTCAACGCCACGGAGATCTACTCCGCGTCCTGCTCCGGCTCCTACACGGTCAACCTGCACTGGTCCGGCGGCATCGGATCGGGCACCGACTGGAGCAACCGGCCCGGCTACAACACCTACTCCACTTCAGCCGGTTATGCCCGCGCCTACAACCCCACGTACTGTCCGTCGAACGGTTCGGTGACCCACGGCTTGAACGTGCTCACCCCGATCGCGCACAACGCCGCCGGTCACTCCGCCAGCTTCACCGCCACGCTCAGCGAGGACTCCGCCGAGAGCGGCCGCGACGACGGCGGCTTCTCCCGTTTCTCGCACAACCCCAGCCTGGAGATCTTCTACAACCTGCCTCCGTCCGCCCCTTCCAAGTCGACGATGGCAGCGGTGGCGGGCGCGGACGACGCGGCCTGCGACACCAGCGGCCCCGACTACCCCTTCATGGGTAAGACCATTGCCAGCACCCCACCCGTACTGAAGGCAAAGGTCTCGGACGCCGACGGCGACAAGCTGCAGGCGACCTTCCAGTACTGGGTCAACGGCTCCACCACCCTGCACACCGGGCTCAGCGGCGACAACCTGGCCAGCGGTTCCTACGCCGCCTACAGCCTGCCGGCGAGCTTCATCAGTTCGCTGACCAGCGGACAGATCGTGGACTGGCAGGTCAAGGTCACCGACGGTGAGGACTCCACCGCCTACGCCCAGTCCCCCACCTGCCACTTCGTCGCCGAACCCACCGCGCCGAGCGCCCCCACGGTCACCTCGAAGAACAACCTCTACCCCAATACCGACAACGGCGGGGGCGCGGGCGCCGCGGCCGGCACCGTAGGCACCTTCAACGTGACCACCAGCGGCGGGGCCGGCGCGACCAAGTTCGTCTACTCCGTCGACGTGCCGCCCGCCACCAGCAACCCGCCCGCTTCCCAGACAGTTCCCGCGACGAGCAACGCCGCCGCGGTGACCGTCACTCCCTACTCCCCGGGACCGCACACCCTGTGGGTGTACGCCGTGGACGCCGCAGGGGACGACTCCGGCGCCACCGGCTACCCGTTCCTGGCCACCGGAGACCCGAACAGCACCACCTGCACCAGCCTCTCCGCGTGCTTCAACAACACCGCCATCAGCGCCGACACCAACCCCGGCCAGGCCGACATCGACGGTGTCGGCGACAGCTTCTCCGCCACCGACCTCACCGCCGCGGGCTGGGCCAGCGGCGGCAAGGTCACCGTCAACGGGGCCACTTTCACCCTGCCCTCGTTCGGTTCCGGGCAGAAGGACAACATTCTGGCCGCCAACCAGACCATCCCCTTCAGCGGATCCGGCAGCGCCCTGGCCTTCCTCGCCACGTCCACCTACGCGGGGCTGTCCATGCCCGGCGCCATCGCCAATGACGACACCGCCCCCTACGTCCCGGCCGGCACCCCGGTGAGCGGTTCCTACTGCTTCAACGGCACCGACCCGGTGGACGCCTGCGCAGCAACCGGCACCATCACCTACACCGACGGCACCACCGCGACATACGACCTGACCGTCCCCAACTGGAGCGTCAGCAACGACGCCATAGCCGCCGTGGTCCTGCCGCACCGCAACGACGTCGCGGGACAGGCAGCCTCCCCGCACCGGCTCTTCGCCTTCTCCGTACCCATCGACCCGGCCAGGACCATCGCCTCGGTGACGCTGCCCGACGTGGGCAATCACATCGGCAACCACACCCAGTCACTGCACATCTTCAGCATGGCCACCCGGAACACCACCACCGGCACCCCCGAGGCCACCGGCACCACCGCCGCCGCCCCGGCCGGTCAGAGCTGGACCGGCGCCTGGGCCAACCCCAACGAGGGCCAGTACAACTTCCAGGGCGCCAACTTCTCCAACCAGACCTTCCGCATCGCCCTGCCCGCGTCGATCTCCGGCAACACCGTCCGCATCAAGCTCGACAACGCCCTGGGCACCAGCAAGCTGTCCATCGGTCACGTCACCATCGCCCAGGACTCCGGATCCGGAGTCCCCTCCGCCGTGCCGACCGCCACCCCCACCACCCTCACCTTCGGTGGCAGCCAGTCGGTGACCGTCCCCCAGGGCGGTTCCGTCTACAGCGACCCGCTCGCCTTCCCCGTCACCGCCAACCACTACCTCCTCGTCTCCTACCAACTGAGCAACTCCGTGCCGTACCTGGTCCAGCACTCGTTCGCCAACAACGCCTACCAGTACGTCACCGTCACCGGCGCCGGGGACAAGACCACGGACACCACCGGCACCCCCTTCGCCGGCAGCACCGGAACCCTGCAGGGCTGGTTCACCGACCTCGTCACCAACGTCGACGTCACCACCGGCCACACCCCGACCCAAGCGGTGCTCGGTGACGGACTCATCGACGCCTTCCAGCCCAAGACCACCCCCGTCGCCAGCGGTAGCCGCGTCTCCGACACCCTGGCAGGCGCCGAGCCCACCACCCCCAGTCCCTACGGCACCATCGCCGAGGGCATCGAATCCAACGACCTGATGACCGACAACCCCCAGACGTACAACGGCAAGACCCTCGGCGGCCCCTCGGCCCTCTCCCGTATCGACCGCGACATCCTCGACCAGCCCGGCATCAGCAACGTCGTGGTCTACGAAGGCCTCGAAGACCTCCTCGGCGGCAGCACACCCGACGACCTGGAAGCCAACGGCTACACCGCCCTCGTCCAGCAGCTCCAGGGCTGGGGCATCTCCACCACACTGGCCTCCCTCACCCCCTGTGACGGCTTCGCCGGAGACGGTGCCACCCCCAACGACCCCTGCACCAGCACCATCGACGCCAACCGCACCGACGTCAACGACTGGCTCGACGACATGGACCTCGGCAGTCCCTGGTCCACTCCGCCGGTCTACTACGCGGACTTCGACACCGCCCTCGCCGTCCCCGACACCGGTAACGGCGAGAACAGACTCGCCTCGGCCGCCGACACCGGCGACCACGTCAACCTCACCAACTCCGGATACGCCGCCGAGACCCTCGCCCTTCTCTCCCCGCACGACACCTGGTCCCTCGACGACGGTGACGGTTTCACCATCGCCAACGACACCGCCCCCACCGACACCCCCTACACCGTCAAGGACACCACCGGCGTCGGCAGCAACACCCTGACCCTCAACGGCACCACCACCTGGACCGACGACGCCGCCCGCGGTGAGACCCTCGCCTTCGACGGCACCAGCGGCTACGCCGCCGGCAGCGGCCCGGCACTGGACACCACCGGCAGCTACTCCGTCTCGGCGTGGGTGAAACTCTCCTCGCTGCCCACCCGCAACGCCACCGTCGCCGCCCAGGACGGCACCCAGAACAGCCCCTTCTACCTCCAGTACAACTACGCCAACACCGGTTCCCCGGGCTGGTCGATGAGCCTCGCCAAGGGCGACACCGCCAACTCCGGCTTCTGGAACGCCTACGCCTCCGGCGCGACCGCCAACACCTGGACGCACCTGGTCGGCACCTACGACGCCACCACGAAGACCGCCCAGCTCTACGTCAACGGCAGCCTCGCCGCCACCGCCACCGGCGTCACCTCATGGAACGGCGCCAACGCCTTCACCATCGGCCGCGCCCTCTCCAACGACACCGACACCGACTTCTTCCCCGGCCTGATCAGCACCGTCCAGGCCTGGAACTACGCCCTCACCCCCAACCAGGTCACCGCCCTCCACCAACAGATCCCCTGACCCCGGCCGCCGTGGGTGCTCCCGACCCGACGGTCAGGGTGCCCACGGCCGCCCCCTCACCCCGCCGCCATCTCCCACAGCAGCAGCTCCGCGGCCGTGATCCCCGACGCCTCCAGGTCCTTCGCGTCGGTGATCCGGGCCGAGTCGCCCGGTCCCAGATCGACCCCGGCCAGCCGCACCTCCCCCCGCACCACGTGCACGTACACGTACGCCCCGTCCGGTACCGCCGTCCGCTCGGTCGCGGCCAGCCGGCGGACGTGGAGCATCGCGGCGGCCCGCGGGACGGCGTAGGGGGTGGAGTCGGCGATGCCGCGGACGAGGTCGTACGAGGGGTCGCCGCCGGGGACGAGGGGGGCCAGCCACATCTGGACGAAGGTCAGCGGGCCGGGGCCGTCGTTGCGTTCCACGTGGCGGACGCCGCCCGCCGAGCTCAGGCGCTGCAGGTCCCCCCGGCGCACCACCGTCTCGTGGCCCGTGGAGTCCCGGTGGGTCAGCTCGCCCTCGACCACCCACGTCACGATCTCGGTGTGGCTGTGCGGATGCTCGTCGAAGCCGGCGCCGGGGGCCAGCCGCTCCTCGTTGCAGGCGACGACCGCCCCGAAGCGCAGGTTGCCGGGATCGTAGTGCGGGCCGAAGGAGAAGGCGTGCCGGGACTCGATGCCGGTTGCCGGGTCGCCTCCCGAGTAGCGCTCCGCCGCGCGCCTGACGTCCATCACGGCACCACGGTAGACCTCAGTCGGCACCCGGCGGCGCAGGCTCCCGTCCGGATAAGGCAGTCTTGTCCCCGTGCCCGAACCCGTAACACGCAACTCCGACCCCTCGGCTCATCAGATCCACCCGCACTCCGCGACCCTGAAGCGGCTGGAGAAGTCGTCCGGCAGCCTCGCCGCCCAGGCCATCGCACGCATGGACGAGACCCTGCCGTGGTACCGGGCCATGCCCCCGGAGAACCGCTCCTGGATCGGGCTCGTCGCCCAGGCGGGCATCGCGGCCTTCACCGAGTGGTTCCGGCACCCGGACGCCCCGCAGGCGATCTCCACCGACGTGTTCGGTACCGCGCCGCGGGAGCTGACCCGGGCGATCACGCTGCGGCAGACCGTGGAGATGGTGCGCACCACGATCGAGGTCATGGAGAGCGCGATCGACGAGGTCGCGGCTCCGGGCGACGAGAGCGTGCTGCGCGAGGCGCTGCTGGTGTACGCCCGGGAGATCGCCTTCGCCACCGCCCAGGTGTACGCCCAGGCCGCCGAGGCACGCGGTGCCTGGGACGCCCGGCTGGAGTCGCTGGTCGTCAACGCCGTGCTGAGCGGGGAGGCCGACGAGGGCGCGGTGAGCAGGGCCGCCGCGCTGGGCTGGAACTCGCCCGACCATGTGTGCGTCGTGCTCGGGACCGCGCCCGACGGGGACAGCGAGCTGACCGTGGAGGCGATCCGGCGGGCCTCCCGGCACGCCAAGCTGCAGGTGCTGACCGGAGTGCTCGGTGACCGGCTCGTCGTCATCGCGGGCGGCAGCGACAACCCGCTGGCCGTGGCCAAGTCGCTGATCGGGCCGTTCGCGGCCGGGCCGGTCGTCGCGGGGCCGGTCGTACCGGACCTGCTGGCCGCCACCCGGTCCGCGCAGGCGGCCGCCGCGGGGCTGAAAGCGTGTTCGGCCTGGCAGGACGCGCCGCGGCCGGTACTGGCGGACGATCTGCTTCCGGAGCGCGCCATCGCGGGCGATCCGAGCGCCCGCGAGCAGTTGGTGGAGGAGATCTACAGACCACTGGAAGAAGCCGGTTCGGCGCTGCTGGAAACACTGAGCGTCTACCTGGAACAGGCGAGCAGCCTGGAGGGCGCGGCCCGCATGCTCTTCGTTCACCCGAACACCGTGCGCTACCGGCTTCGACGTGTGACTGACGTCACCGGATGGTCACCGTCCGATGTACGATCCGCCTTCACACTGCGGATCGCGCTGATCCTGGGGCGTCTGGTCGATGGAGATCTCCAGCCATAGGATTTTGTCGGGGGTCCACAAAACCCCCTCGTGTTCTTCGTCCCTGTCCCCACGGGCGGCCGTGGCCGTCCCCAAGAGAGAGTGTGAGAGTGCTCGTACTCGTCGCTCCCGGCCAGGGCGCCCAGACGCCTGGCTTCCTGACCCCCTGGCTCGACCTTCCCGGTGTCGAGGACCGTCTGCGTGCCTGGTCGGACGCCATCGGTCTCGATCTGGTGCACTACGGCACGAACGCCGACGCGGACGAGATCCGCGACACCGCGATCGCCCAGCCGCTGCTCGTCGCGGCGGGGCTCGTCTCCGGCGCGGCACTCGGTGCCATCACGGACGTGGCCCCCGGCGCGGTCGCCGGGCACAGCGTCGGTGAGATCACCGCCGCCGCCTTCGCGGGCGTCCTGGACGACAACGCCGCGCTGACCCTCGTGCGCAAGCGGGGGCTCGCGATGGCCGAGGCCGCCGCGATCACCGAGACCGGTATGTCGGCGCTGCTCGGCGGCGACCCGGAGGTCTCCGTCGCGCACCTGCAGAAGCTCGGCCTGACCCCGGCGAACATCAACGGCGCGGGCCAGATCGTCGCGGCCGGCACCCTGGAGCAGCTCGCCGCGCTGAACGAGGACAAGCCCGAGGGCGTCCGCAAGGTCGTGGCGCTCAAGGTCGCCGGTGCCTTCCACACGCATCACATGGGCCCCGCGGTCGACAAGCTGGCCGAGGCGGCCACGCAGCTCGCGCCGCTCGACCCGAAGTTCACCTACGTCTCCAACAAGGACGGGCAGGCCGTCGCGTCCGGCGCGGAGATCGTGGACCGCCTGGTCGGCCAGGTCGCCAACCCGGTCCGCTGGGACCTGTGCATGGAGACGTTCCAGCAGCTCGGTGCCACCGCCCTCCTGGAGGTGTGTCCCGGCGGCACCCTGACCGGCCTGGCCAAGCGCGCCCTGCCCGGCGTGAAGACGCTGGCGCTGAAGACCCCCGACGACCTCGACGCGGCCCGCGAGCTCATCGCCGAGCACAGCTGAATCAGGAGCCCATTGCGATGTCGAAGATCAAGCCCAGCAAGGGTGCCCCGTACGCGCGCATCCTCGGTGTCGGCGGCTACCGCCCGACCCGCGTGGTGCCCAACGAGGTGATCCTGGAGACGATCGACTCGTCCGACGAGTGGATCCGCTCGCGCTCCGGGATCGAGACCCGGCACTGGGCGGGCCCCGAGGAGACGGTCGCCGCGATGTCGATCGAGGCGTCCGGCAAGGCGATCGCGGACGCGGGCATCGGCGCCGAGCAGATCGGCGCCGTGGTCGTCTCGACCGTCTCGCACTTCAGCCAGACCCCGGCCGTCGCCACCGAGATCGCCGACAAGCTGGGCACGAACAAGGCCGCCGCCTTCGACATCTCGGCCGGCTGCGCGGGCTTCGGCTACGGCCTCACGCTCGCCAAGGGCATGGTGGTGGAGGGTTCCGCCGAGTACGTGCTCGTCATCGGCGTGGAGCGGCTGAGCGACCTCACCGACCTGGAGGACCGGGCCACCGCCTTCCTGTTCGGCGACGGCGCGGGCGCGGTCGTGGTCGGCCCCTCGCAGGAGCCGGCGATCGGCCCGACGGTCTGGGGCTCCGAGGGCGACAAGTCGGAGACCATCAAGCAGACGATCCCCTGGGACCGGCTCCACTTCGGTGACCGGTCGGCGCTTCCGCTGGACAGCCAGGGCAACATCAAGTTTCCGGCGATCACGCAGGAAGGCCAGGCGGTCTTCCGCTGGGCCGTGTTCGAGATGGCGAAGGTCGCGCAGCAGGCACTGGACGCGGCCGGAATCAGCGCGGACGACCTGGACGTCTTCATCCCGCACCAGGCCAATGTGCGGATCATCGACTCGATGGTGAAGACTCTCAAGCTGCCGGAGCACGTCACGGTCGCCCGTGACATCCGCACCACCGGCAACACCTCGGCCGCCTCGATCCCGCTCGCGATGGAGCGGCTCCTGGCGACCGGCGAGGCGAAGAGCGGCGACACCGCGCTCGTCATCGGGTTCGGGGCGGGTCTCGTCTACGCCGCCACTGTCGTTACCCTCCCCTAGGCACTCCGTGCCGGATCATGCATCCGGAACGGATCGCCGTTCGCAGTACCGCAGCAACCGTCTGGAACATCTAAGAAGGAGCGCCTGACATGGCCGCCACTCAGGAAGAGATCGTCGAAGGTCTCGCCGAGATCGTGAACGAGATCGCCGGCATCCCGGTTGAGGACGTCCAGCTGGACAAGTCCTTCACCGACGACCTGGACGTCGACTCGCTGTCCATGGTCGAGGTCGTCGTCGCCGCCGAAGAGCGCTTCGACGTCAAGATCCCGGACGAGGACGTCAAGAACCTCAAGACCGTCGGTGACGCGACCGAGTACATCCTCAAGCACCAGGCCTGAGGCAGTTAGCCAGCCTCCGGCTGCAATGCCCCGCCACCCGGCGGTGGCGCCGTCGAATCCCGTATCCGTTGGAGAAAGAATTCCCGTGAGCCCGACCAATCGCACCGTGGTCGTCACCGGTATCGGCGCAACCACACCGCTGGGTGGCGACGCAGCTTCGTTCTGGGAGGCCCTGGTCGCCGGCAAGTCCGGCGTCCGCCTCCTGGAGCAGGACTGGGCGGCCGACCTGCCCGTCCGTATCGCGGCGCAGATCGCCGTCGAACCCGGCGAGATCATCCCGCGCCCGCAGGCCCGCAAGCTGGACCGGTCCGCGCAGTTCGCGCTGATCGCCGCCAAGGAGGCCTGGCAGGACGCCGGCTTCACCGCCAAGGCCGGCGAGGACGCGGCCGCCGACCCCGACCGGGTCGGCGCCGTCATCGCCTCCGGCATCGGCGGTGTGACGACCCTGCTGGACCAGTACGACGTGCTCAAGGAGAAGGGCGTACGCCGTGTCTCCCCGCACACCGTGCCCATGCTGATGCCCAACTCGCCGGCCGCCAACGTCGGTATCGAGCTGGGTGCGCGGGCCGGCGTGCACACGCCCGTGTCGGCCTGCGCCTCCGGCGCCGAGGCCATCGGGTACGCCATCGAGATGATCCGCACCGGCCGTGCGGACGTCGTCGTGGCCGGCGGCACCGAGGCGGCGATCCACCCGCTGCCCATCGTCGCGTTCGGCAACATGATGGCGATGTCCAAGAACAACGACGACCCCGAGGGCGCGTCGCGTCCCTACGACTCCGGCCGTGACGGCTTCGTCCTCGGTGAGGGCGCGGGCGTGATCGTCCTGGAGTCCGAGGAGCACGCGAAGGCGCGCGGGGCCCGGATCTACGCGGAGGCGGTCGGCCAGGGCATCTCGGCCGACGCGCACCACATCACGCAGCCGGAGCCGTCGGGCAACGGGATCGCGCACGCGCTGCAGAACCTGCTCGACAACACGGACCTGAAGCCGGCCGAGATCGTGCACGTCAACGCGCACGCGACGTCGACGCCGCAGGGGGACGTGGCCGAGATCAAGGCGCTGCGGAAGGTGTTCGGCGACGACGTCGACCACATGGCGATCTCCGCGACCAAGTCGATGACCGGTCACCTGCTGGGCGGTGCCGGCGGTATCGAGACCGTCGCGTCGATCCTCGCGCTGGTGAACCGGACGGCTCCGCCGACCATCAACCTCGACGATCTCGACCCCGAGGTCAACGCGGACGTGGTGCGGGGTGAGGCACGGGAGCTGCCCGAGGGCAGGATCGCCGCGCTGAACGACTCGTTCGGGTTCGGGGGCCACAACGTGGTCCTTGCGTTCCGGACCATGTGAGCAACGCTGCGCCAAGGCTTGTGGCCCGGACTCCGTCGGACGGAGTTCGGGCCACAGTGCGTTTCGTTGTCGGCCGACCGCCCGGTGAGGGCTTGTCGCGCAGTTCCCCGCGCCCCTTCAGGGGCGCGGCAGACGGCTACGGCGCTCACACCACCTGGTGGAGCCACCTCACCGGCGCGCCCTCGCCCGCGTAGCGGAACGGCTCCAGTTCGTCGTCCCACGGCTTGCCCAGCAGCTTGGCGATCTCGGCCTCCAGGGCCGTCTCGCCGCGCTGAGCGCGGGTCAGGGCGGCCCGCAGGCGGTCCTCCGGGATGAGGATGTCGCCGTGGATCCCGGTGACCGCGTGGAAGATGCCGAGGTCGGGGGTGCAGCTGTAGCGCTCGCCCTCGGCCTTCGCGCAGGGTTCGGCGGTGACCTCGAAGCGGAGCAGGTGCCAGCCGCGCAGGGCGGAGGCGAGTTTGGAGGCCGTGCCGACCTCGCCCTGCCAGGAGAACTCGGAGCGCCAGGTGCCGGGCGCGGCCGGCTGGCGGATCCAGTCGAGGTTGACGCGCGTGCCGAGCACCCCGGCGACGGCCCACTCGACGTGCGGGCACAGCGCGCGCGGCGCGGAGTGCACGTACAGAACTCCACGTGTCGTCACCGGAACCTCCGGGCAGAGCGGGACATCTTGCTTGCTGGCTGGCGGCAGTGGCACGACGGCCGCGTTGATGGCGAGGCTACCGTGCGGCGGCGCAAGGAGTGTGACGTACCGTCGGTCCCGCAGCCAGGAAACCCTCGCCATTCACCCAGGGGGACGCTTGTGCGGGGGTGGTCCGTTGCAGGGGGCGGGCGGGAACTCCCGTGCGTTGTTATGAAGGGGGACGAACTGGGCGACGGAGAGGACCGACGGGGTATGGGCAAGCAGCGACGCCGGCGTTCGCGTGCCCTGGCAGGCGCCGTCGCCGTGACCGCCGCGCTGGGGGTGGCCGGGTGCGACGCCCTGGGCGGTTCCCCGGCGGCGGCGAAGAGCGAGCGGGCGCGGGCCGCGCGGACGGTGCAGGTGTGGGACCGCAGCCCGGCCTCGATCGCGGCCGTCGGTGACTCCATCACCCGTGGCTTCGACGCCTGCACGGTGCTCTCGGACTGCCCGGAGGTGTCCTGGGCGACCGGCACCAGCGACCAGGTGGACAGCCTGGCGGTCCGGCTGCTGGGGCGGGCCGGGGCGGCCGACCGCAGCTGGAACTACGCGGAGACCGGCGCCCGGATGGCCGACCTGCCCGCCCAGATGGCCGACGCGGCCGCGCACCGGCCGCAGTTGGTGACGGTGATGGTGGGGGCCAACGACGCCTGTCGCACGTCGGTGCGGGCGATGACCTCGGCGGCGGACTTCCGCCGCGAGTTCGAGGACGCGCTGGGCACCCTGCGCAAGGCGCTGCCGAAGACGCAGGTGTACGTGGCGAGCGTGCCGAACCTGAAGCGGCTGTGGTCCGAGGGGCGGACCAACCCGCTGGGCAAGCAGGTGTGGAAGCTGGGCATCTGCCCTTCCATGCTGTCCGACGCGGACGACCTGACCAGCGCGGCGACCTTGCGCCGGGACAAGGTGCAGCGGCGCGTCGAGGAGTACAACGAGGTGCTGAAGGAGGTCTGCGCCAAGGACCGGCGGTGCCGGTTCGACGGCGGGGCGGTGTACGCGTACCGCTTCGGGACCGGTCAGCTCAGCCGCTGGGACTGGTTCCATCCCAGTACCGACGGCCAGTCGAAGCTCGCCGCCATCGCCTACCGGACCATCACCGCCAAGGACCCGGTGGACTAGACCCTTGGCTTAGGGTTTCCCCATGAGTGAACTTTTCGGCACACTTTCCGACGGCACCGCGGTGCACCGCTGGACGCTGGAGCGCGCGGGGACCCGGGTGCGGGTGCTGTCGTACGGCGGGATCGTGCAGTCGGCCGAGGTCCCCGACCGGGCCGGGCGGACGGCGGACGTGGTGCTGGGGTTCGCCGACCTGGACGGCTACCTGGCGCACCCGGGGCCCTACTTCGGCGCCCTGGTCGGCCGGTACGCCAACCGGATCGCGCGGGCCCGCTTCCCCCTGGACGGCGTGACCTACGCCCTGGAACCGAACAACGCGCCCAACTCCCTGCACGGCGGCGCCCGCGGTTTCGACAAGCGGGTGTGGGAGGCGGCGGCCGTCGAGCACGGGGTGCGGCTGTCCCGGGTGAGCCCGCACGGGGAGGAGGGGTTCCCGGGCCGTCTGGAGGTCGCCGTGACGTACACGCTGGACGCCTCGGGCGCGCTGCGCATCTCCTACGAGGCGGTCACCGACGCGCCGACCGTCGTGAACCTCACCAACCACAGCTACTTCAACCTGGCGGGCTCCGGGAACGCGGGCGGCCATGAACTGCGGATCGCGGCCTCGCGCTACACGCCCGTGGACGGCGACCTGATCCCGACCGGGGTGCTGGAGGACGTCTCGGGCAGCCGCTTCGACTTCCGCTCGGACCGCAAGGTGGGCTCCGGCTACGACCACAACCTGGTCCTCGACAAGGGGGTGACGGAGGATCCGGTGGAGATCGCCGAGCTGTACGACCCGGCGTCCGGCCGCACCCTCACCGTCGCCACCACCGAACCCGGCATCCAGCTCTACACCGCCGAGCACCTGACCGGCCCCTTCGCCCCCGGCGACGGTGTCGCCCTGGAGACCCAGCACTTCCCGGACTCCCCCAACCGGCCGGAGTTCCCGAGCACCCGTCTGGAGCCGGGCGGCGTCTACCGCTCGACGACGGTGTACGGCTTCGGGGTGCGGGACTGACGCTCCCGGCAACGCGCAAGCCCCGGTCCAGGGGTCAGGTCCCGGACCGGGGCTGCTCAGGGGGGACGTGTCCCGTTCCGACCTTAGCCGTGGCGGTGCGCCGAGGGCCGGTCATCCGGGCGCGTCGCCGCGATCTCGTACGAACCCTTCACAACCGCCCACGAGATCCCGGGGACGCCCTGACGACGGTGGCGGCCGACGGTGACCGTGGCGGCCGGTGCGGGCTTCAGGAGCTGACGGGCTCGTCCGCCCGCTCGTCCTCCACGGCCGTCTCCTCGCCCAGCAGCTCGCGGGCGAGGAGGGTGGCGCCCGCGACCGCGCCCGGCATCAGGAACACCGCGACGCACGGGACCAGGAAGGCCAGGCCCAGCGGGGTGCCGAAGCCCCACGCCAGGGTCTTGCGGGAGCGCAGCAGGGTGAGCCGGGCGCGCAGGTCGACGCCCCGGCGCTGGAGGGCGACGGCGGTGAGCTCCTCGGTGAGGAAGAAGCCGGTCACGAAGAAGCCGACGACGGGGACGACGGTCTGCCCGACGAAGGGCAGGAAGCCGAGGGCGAAGAGGAGCACGCCCCAGAGGCAGGCGCGGACCAGGATGCGCAGGCTGTCCCGGGCCGAGACCCACAGCTCGCGCCAGAACGGCAGCCCGGACTCGGGAGCGGTGCCGTCGGGCGAGACGTCGGTGTCGACCTTCTCGGAGAGGTTCTCGTAGAACGGCTGGCCGATCAGCAGCGTGACCGCGGTGAAGGTGAGGACGGCGAGCAGCAGGCCGAGCGCGAACAGGACGGCGGTGAGGAAGCCGCGGAAGAGGCCGAGCCAGGGGCTGGACCAGTCGTCGGCGAACGGGGTGGCCCAGGCGACGACGTCCTCCCCCCATATCGCGAGGGCGACCAGGGCCGCCGCGTAGAGGACGAGGGTGATCAGGCCGGGCAGGAGACCGAGACCGAACTGCCGGCCGTGCCGGGCGACCCACCGCTGGCCCTTGAGGAGATAACCGAAACCCGCCCCGAGATCACGCATGACGAAAACTTTACCGGGGCTCCGCGGGCGCATGCCCCCGCGGTGAGTCCGCCCTCGTCACACCCTGGTTGAGTCGAACAGGTGCATCTCGCCGTACCGATCCGAGGAAGGGGTAGGTCGCCCAGGTGGGTAGGGCGTTGTTCACAGTGGGAGCCGCCTCCGGGCGACTCGGTTGAGGAGAACGGATGACGCAGGAGATCACCGTCCAGGGCACGGTCGCGGAGGGCTTCGAGACGGTGCGCGAGGAGTTCGCCGCCTTCGTCGCCGACGGACCGGCCGACTACGAGGGACAGCTGTGCGCCTACGTCCACGGCCGGCGGGTCGTCGACCTGTGGGCGGGCGAGGGGGTCGACGGGGGCTCCCTGTACGGCGTCTTCTCGTCCACCAAGGGGGCGGCGCACCTGGTCGTGGCGATGCTGGTGCAGGACGGCACGCTGGAGCTGGACCGCAAGGTCACCTACTACTGGCCGGAGTTCGCCGCCGAGGGCAAGGGCACGCTGACCCTGCGGGACCTGCTAGCGCACCGGGCGGGCCTGGTCGGCACCGACACCGGGTTCAGCCCGCAGGAGCTGTCCGACGACCGGGCGATGGCCGAACGCCTCGCCGACCAGCGGCCGTTCTGGCGGCCGGGCACGGCCTTCGGCTACCACGCCCTGGTCATCGGGGCGCTCACCGGCGAGGTGGTACGGCGCGCGACCGGCCGTACCCTCCAGGACGTGTACGAGGAGCGGGTCCGGGCGCCGTACCGCCTCGACTTCTTCCTGGGGCTGCCGGCCGCGCACGAGCCGCGCTTCCGCACCACCCAGCCGATGCGGCCGACACCCGACCAGCGGGCCCTGCTCGACTCCGTCCCGTCCGGCCCGCAGACCCTCGCGGGGATCGCCTTCAACGAGCACGCCGCCGAGCCCACGGACCTGGCGGCCCTCCCGAACGACCGGCGGTTGCGCGCCAAGGGTCCCGCCTCCGTCGGCGGGGTGGCGTCGGCACGCGGCCTGGCCGGGATGTACGCGGCCCTGATCAGCGAGGTCGACGGCGAGGCCCCGCTGCTGAAGGAGGACACGGTGGCGGAGTTCGGCCAGATCCACTCCGTGGGGTACGACCTGGTGGCCCGCGCCCACAAGTCGTACGGCCTCGGCTTCCAGGCGACGGCCGACACCTGGCACCCGTTCCTCGGCGCGGGCACGATCGGCCACAGCGGAGCGGCCGGCTCCCAGGCCTTCGCGGACCCGCGCAGCGGCATCGCCTACGGCTACACGAGGCGGAGGTTCGCGTTCCCGGGGGGCGCTGCCCCCGAGAACGCCCGCTTCGCACTGGCCGTACACAAGGCGACCCTGGCCATGTGAGTGCCTCGCCCGGACGCGCCCCTTCTTTCAGGGGCGCGGCCTGCTCACCGCACGCGAGCCTCGCCCCACCCCAGTCCGCGTGATCATGCGCGTCCCCGTCCCCGCCGTCCCCGACCAGGGAGAAGACGACCGACCCGTACGGCGCCACCTCGTCGTCGACGCCGACCGTGGCGGTGAACCGGCTGCAGCCGCCGCCGAGACGGAACGCCACGTCACTGGCGGCGTGCGCGCCCGCCGCTGATGGGACTTCGCCTCCGGCGCGCCGGCGAGCGGTCGCGGCTCCGCTACAGCTTGACGATCATCTTGCCGGTGTTGTCGCCGCGCAGGACCCCGAGGAACGCCTCCAGGTTGTTCTCGATGCCCTCGACGACCGTCTCGCGGTACTTCAGCCGCCCGGAGGCCACCCACGGGCCCACCTCGGCGACGAACTGCGGCTGCAGGTCGTAGTGGTCGCCGACCAGGAAGCCCTCGATCCGGCCGCGGGTCTGGATGAGCCGGGCGAGGTTCTTCGGGCCGGGGACCGGCTCGGTGCTGTTGTAGACGGAGATCATGCCGCAGACCGCGATCCGGCCGCCCCGGTTGAGCTGGCCGACGGCCGCCTCCAGGTGGTCGCCGCCGACGTTGTCGAAGTAGACGTCCACGCCGTCGGGGGCGGCGGCGCGCAGCTGCTCGGCGACCGGGCCGTTCTTGTAGTTGAAGGCCGCGTCGAAGCCGTACTCCTCGACCAGGAGCTTGACCTTGTCGTCCGAGCCCGCCGAGCCGATGACCCGCGAGGCGCCCTTGAGCTTGGCGATCTGGCCGACCTGACTGCCGACCGCGCCGGCCGCGCCGGAGACGAAGACCGAGTCGCCCTCCTTGAAGGAGGCGGTGCGCAGCAGGCCGGCGTAGGCGGTGAGGCCGGTCATGCCGAGGACGCCGAGGTACGTCGACAGGGGCGCGGCCGCCGCGTCGACCTTGACGGCGTTCTTCGCGTCCACGACCGCGTACTCACGCCAGCCGAAGAAGTGCAGGACGTGGTCGCCGGCCGCGATGCCCTCGGCGTTCGACTCGACGACCTCGCCGACCGCGCCGCCCTGCATGACCTTGCCCAGCTCGAAGGGGGCGACGTAGGACTTGGCGGCGCTCATCCGGCCGCGCATGTACGGGTCGACGGAGAGGTACGTGTTCCGTACCAGCACCTGCCCCTCACCCGGCGTGGGGACCTCCGCCTCGACCAGGGCGAAGTCCTCGGGCTTCGGCCAGCCGACGGGACGGCTGAGCAGGTGCCACTCGCGGTTGATCATGACATGCGCCTTTCCGAAACTACTTCAGTATCTGAAACAACCATGCTCCTGAATATTTCATGATGTCAAGTAACGCGGTACTCTGGAGCGCATGTCCACGCCACAGCCCAGCCCAGCGAAGACCCGCCGTACCGACGCCCTGACCCTGGAGGTCGTCGAGCTCATCGGGGACGTCGTGGCCCGTTTCTACGCGGACTACGAGGAGGCGGCGGGCGAGCACGCGCTCACCGGGGCGCAGGCGCGGCTGCTCAGTCTGCTGTCGCTGGAGCCGCTGCCGATGCGGAAGCTGGCGCAGAAGCTGAAGTGCGAGCCGTCCAACGTGACGGGGATCGTGGACCGGCTGGAGGCGCGCGGGCTCGTGGAGCGGCGGCCCGACCCGGCCGACCGCCGGGTCAAGCTGGCCGCGGCGACGGACGAGGGCCGCCGGGTCGCCCGCGACCTGCGCGAGGGCCTGCGCTTCGCGCGCGAACCACTGGCGGGGCTGTCGGACGCGGAGCGACTGTCCCTGCGGGACCTGCTGCGCAGGATGCTGGAGGCGTAGGCGCAGGGCGCCGGGGGCGCCGGGGAGGCGACAGGCGCGACAGGCTGCCGGAGGCGCCCGGAGCAGCAGGCCGCCCGGGGCAACGGGGGCATCCGGAGCGACGAGGCCGCC
>NZ_JBFAXI010000080.1:0-39891 GCF_040680735.1 Streptomyces sp. NPDC051987
CGTTACACCGCGACCAACAAGGCCACCGGCAAGCCGATCGACGTCCGCGTCGCGCACCACTTCGTCGTACGGGGCGGACTCATCGTCCGCTTCGAGCAGTTCGTGGACACCGCGCTCGTCCGCGACGCCATGACCGACTGACCCCCGCTACGTGAGGACAACTCAGATGAACCCCACTGTCGTTCTCGTGCACGGAGCGATGCACACCCCGTGGATCTTCGAACCCCTGTGTGAGAGGCTCAGCGCCCGCGGCATCGCCTCCCGAGCCGTCCAACTGCCCAGCAGCAGTCCCGACAGCGCGGCCGCCCAGGGGCTGGCCGAGGACGTCGAGGTTGTGCGCGCCGCTGTCGCGGCTGTCGACGGACCTGTGGTGCTCGCCGCGCACTCCTACGGCGGAGTTCCGGCGACCTGGGCCGCCGCAGAGTCGGACCAGGTCGCGGAGCTCGTCTACATCGCCGCCTTCGCCCTGGAAGCGGGCACCTCGATGATGGAGTGGATGGGCGGTGGCTTCCCGCCCACCTGGAAGCACTCGCCCGACGGCCTGGCCGTCAAGGCGGGAGACGCCGAGGAGGCCATCTTCAGCGGTGTCGACCCCGCCCTGACCGCCGAGGCCGTCAAACGCCTCAACTGGCAGGGCATGCGCGCCTTCACCGAGAAGCTGGGCGCCGCGCCGACCGACGTTCCCCTGACGTATGTCGTGGCCACCGAGGACCCGGCACTGCCGCCCGCCATACAGGAACAGTGGGCCGCGCGTGCCGCCCACAGTGTTCGTGTTCCCTCCGGGCACTCCCCGCACCTGTCCCATACCGACGAGGTCGCCGACGTTCTCGCCGACGCCGTCGCGCGGGCCTCCTCCAACTGGCCCTAGCGTCAGCACCGCCCGAGTGCCCTACCACGAAGCCGGCCGGTGCACACGGCACCGCTACGAACGCACCCCGCCCGACGAAGAGCTCATGGTCGCCTTCTTCGCCCTCATGGGGTGAGGCGACCGGCATGCCGCTCCCGACGGAGCCCCGTACACCTGCGGCACCGAGGTTTACGGGGCACCCGTCGGCCCCCAACTTCCCTGTACCGAGGGCCACATGCTGCCGCCGGGCGAGGTCGAAGTCGTCCTGGGACAAACCCTGCGCTGACGGCCTGTGCCGCCACTGATCGCAGGTGCTGCGCGCTGAGGCCGCGGGCTAGGCTCGTGGCGAATCATCCCTACCGAACAGGGGGCCGCGAGATGAGCGGGACGGTAACGGCAGTCAGCAGCAACAGCGAGTACTCGTTCACCAAGCCCAACCGGGCCAGCATCGTGTTGCTCGCCGGGCTCGGCGTGGAGGGGGACGTGCATGCCGGCGTCACGGTCAAGCACCGCTCGCGTGTCGCGCAGGACCCCACCCAGCCGAACCTGCGCCAGGTCCACCTCATTCACGAGGAGCTCTTCACCGAACTCGGCGAAGAGGGATTCGACGTGGCGCCCGGCGAACTCGGCGAGAACATCACCACGAGCGGCATCGACTTGCTGGGCCTGCCCGTCGGGACACTGTTGCGCATCGGCGGCGAGGCGATGGTGGAGGTCACCGGCCTGCGTAATCCCTGCCTGCAGATCGACAACTTCCAGGACGGGTTGCTGAAGAAGGTCGTCGGCCGTGACGAGGCCGGGAACGTCGTGCGTAAGGCCGGAATCATGAGCGTCGTCCAGGTGGGCGGCGTGGTGCGTCCCGGAGACACGATCACGGTGGAGCTTCCGGAGGAGCCGCATCGGCCCCTCACCCGGGTCTGACCTCCTTCGTGAGCAGGCCGTGACGTGTCGATGGCCGCGCGGGTTCCTCTGGTGTCGAACATCAACCTGGCCCGCGTAGTCATGACTCGACATGCCTTCTGCGGCATCTGGAGCCAGCATCTCGGAGAGTTGCTAGCAGAGCTCGCGCCGCGCTGGGAAGCACGCTGCGCGTCCGGACGCCAGGCCACGCCCGGTTCCTGGACGTGCTGCACCGCTCCCATGCATTCGTGGAAAGCCGGGTTCGCACCAACAAGGCGATGGGCCTGGGCAACCCGCCTTCGCAATCGCGTGAGGTCAACCGCGGCTTGATACTCGCCGCGGGAATCGCCGCCACTTTCCGGCCCGGTTGATCACGTAATTCTCCACCCTGTCGCTGCAGAGGCGACATTCGTGCGGGGGGCATCGTCCGCCGGTCGGGGGCATCTGGCAGACTCCGCAGCATGGGAATGTTCCAGCGGGCGATCAAGGGGGACAGTGCAGGTCAGGATGGGGAGCAAGCTGACCTGAGCGCGCTCCTGCTGCAGGGCGCAGACATGATCGAGCAGGTGGGTCGGGCCCACATGTCCTGGGGCTTGGGTTCGGCGGATCGCTGGGATCTGGACCAGCTGACTGGCATCATCACCTGGGCCTTCCCTGACAAGACCGCGACTGCGCCCGCGCAGATCCTGGGCAGCTTCGCCCCGAGGGCGGGCTCATGGATGTGGGCCTGGGCCAACCAGAGCCTCCTCCCCGGCATGAGCCGCGACTCCCGCAGTTTCTGCGATTGGGCGGAAGCCAACGGACATCCAGAGCTGGCCCAGCCCACGATCGACGCCGACGAACAGACTGCTTCGACGCTCGCAGCCCTGGCCTTCCGGGTCACCGGGGCGACCGGCTATTACAGAGGTCCAGGGCGTAACTCCTCCTACGTGATCATCACGTTCGGACCGGTCACCCTGACGAAGGCGGACGGCAGCGTCTCCACCTTCACCATCAATGCCAGCTAGTGCTCTGACCACATAGGTTCGCCGGGTGGGCGGTCGGGCGGTCGGATGTGCGGTGACGTCCCATCCGAGCACTGGAGGCGCGGTGACCGAGCCTGTCCGTGTGCGCAGGCTGACCGACCAGGAGGGGCAGAAGCTGCAGCAGATCGTGCGCCGGGGCAGCACCAGCTCGGTGCGCTACCGGCGCGCGATGATGCTGCTGGCCTCGGCCGGCGGAAACCGTGTGCCGGTGATCGCCCAGCTGGTGCAGGCCGACGAGGACACGGTCCGGGATGTGATCCACCGTTTCAATGAGATCGGCCTGGCCTGCTTGGACCCTCGGTGGGCGGGTGGCCGTCCCCGCCTGCTCAGCGATGAAGACGAGCCCTTCGTCATCCACACGGCCCGCCCGACCAAGCTCGGCCAGCCCTTCACCCGCTGGTCCATCCGCAAACTCACCGCCTACCTGCGCCGTGTCCACGGCCGGGTGATCCGCGTCGGCCGCGAAGCGTTACGGTGCCTGCTCGCCCGCCGCGGCATCACCTTCCAACGCACCAAGACCTGGAAGGAGTCGCCCGACCCCGAGCGAGACGCCAAGCTCGACCGCATCGAGCACGTGCTGGAGCGATTCCCCGACCGCGTTTTCGCCTTAGACAAGTTCGGACCGCTCGGCATCCGCCCCACCGCCGGGTCGTGCTGGGCCGAGCAGGGACACCCCGAGCGGCACCCCGCGACCTACCACCGCACCCATGGCGTCCGTTACTTCCACGGCTGCTACTCGGTCGGTGACGACACTCTGTGGGCGTCAACAGCAGGAAGAAGGGCGCTACGAACACGCTGGCCGCGCTCAGGTCAATCCGTGCGGCCAGCCCGGATGGCGCCCCGATCTATGTGATCTTGGACAACCTGTCCGCTCGCAAGGGCGATGTCATCCGGCGCTGGGCGATGGAGAACCGGGTCGAGCTGTGCTTCACGCCGACCTACGCGTCCTGGGCCAACCCGATCGAGTCCCACTTTGGTCCGCTGCGACAGTTCACCGTCGCCAACTCCAGCCACCGCAACCACACCGCCCAGACCCGAGCCCTGCACGCCTACTTGCGCTGGCGCAACGCCAACGCCCGCCACCCTGATGTGCTCGCGGCCCAACGACGCGAGCGTGCCCGCATGCGCAGTGAGAAGGGGACCCGCTGGGGCGGTAGACCAGCCCTCGTCGCGTGATCACCTGACGAGCGGCCCTATGCGTCAGCGCCGGGGCACCCGCGGTGCCGCCGCCACTCAGAAGCCAGGATCGCCATGTCGTGGTCGTCCACCCACCCGTCGCCATATCGCAGCACCTCGCGCCGGGTACCTTCCAGCACGAAGCCGACCTTCTCATAGGCGCGGCGGCCGCGCGGATTGTGGTCGAACACAGTGAGCGAGATCCGGTTCAGCCCGAGCTGTTCGAAGCCGTATCCGACGGTCAACCGCACCGCCTCGGAGCCCAGCCCACGATCACGGCCAGCCGCCGCAAGGGCGATCCTGAAGTTACAGCTGCGGTTGGCCGGACTCCATTCGTTGAGCACGACCTCGCCGACACAACGGCCGCTTGCCCGGTCGATGACGGCCAGGTCCAACCGGTCTGACTGATGACCCCGGCTGCCATACCACTCGTGCATCCGGATCTCGGCTTCCTCGTCCCACGGCGGCGCTGGCGTCGTCTGGGGGGTGCCAGCCGTGAAACGTGCGACCTCGGGGTCGGTGAGCCAGCCGCGGATCGCTGACGCGTCCCGCGTCAAGTCGAACGGGCGCAGCACCACCAGCTCACCGGTCAACTCGGGCTTGACGGAAAAGTCGGCACCCCGGTGATCATCCATGCCGCGATTCTGCACACGGCCCAAAGACCGGACAAGCGGATTTGGGCGGACCAAGGCGGAACGAGGATCAGCGCATGGGCGGCTCGCTTTGCTGTCCCCTGACCCGGCTCTAGGACCGGGCCTGGCGTTCAACCCGGCGATCCTATGCGGTCACAGCACTAGCCTGGGGTCGGCACCCTGGGCCTTTCCGGAGCACCGACGCCGGAGTGCCAGCCTTCCAACCAGGCAGCCGTTCCGTCCTTCCCGGGGCGATTCCTGGGGCGCTTGTTCGGGCGGTAGCTGGGGCCGTCGAGGCGCGCAGGTGGAGGCCGGCGAGGCAGCTGTCCAGCGGATCGGCGCCGATCCGCGGTCCGTCATGGACTGGACGACCCCGCGTGGCAGCCCCCGTCGGACGCGATAGGCCGGCGCCTTAACCTGTGGAACCCAAGGGGAGTCGCTTTCCGGTGACCCGACGTGTCGCTGTCACCGGCATCGGCGTGGTGGCACTCAAGAACGACGGCCCGGTGCGGACCCTTGGGAACCGGGTCGCGTTCCGTTCCGGCCAGCAGTTCGATCATTCCGATCGGTACTCTTCCTCATCTCGGTAAGGTCGATCAGGCATACGACAGCACCAAGAGGGATGGGAGCCCGATGTCCGTACGCCGGCTCAACCACGCTGTCCTGTTCGTCCGTGATATTGAATGTTCTGTCGCCTTCTACAGCCAGGTGTTCGGCTTCGCCGTCGCGCACGAGATGCCCGGCAGGGCCGCCTTCCTCAGGGCCCGGGGCAGCGACAACGACCACGACCTCGGCCTCTTCACGCTTGGCCCCGACGCACCAGGCCCGCAGCGCGATCGCGTCGGGCTGCACCATCTCGCCTGGGAGGTCGGCACACTTGGTGAACTCGCCGAGACGGCGGAGCTGCTCAAGGCGCGCCAGGCTCTCACCGGGAGCACCGACTACCTGGTGGCCAAGTCCCTGCATGGCGTGGACCCGGATGGCCACGAGTTCGAGGTGCTGTGGCGCGCCCCGCGCGCCGACTGGCCGACCTCGGAGGAGGACCAGAAACCGCTCCCGCTGGACCTCCGCTCGGCAATCGACCGATGGGGCCCCGATCTGAGCACGGGAGCGGCTGCCGGGTCGGCCACGTGAGAGCGCATCGGAGCCGGCAGCGCGAGACCGGTCGGCGGGCGGCTGGCATGCGCCCGTTCAGAGGACATGCTGACTGACTGCATGGGTCTCTCCTTCCTTCGCCCCAGCAGGCGCTGAGGCACCTTCGGACGGTGTTCGGGACGTCCATGCGGTCTCGTCGTCGATGCACGGCTTCGTGCGCCGGTTCTCGACGATCACCTCCCTGTCGGGGCAGCTAAGAGCTGTCCCGCACAGGCGTCCTGGAGACCCGACGAGTGGACCGGGCTGAGGACTCTGCCATGATCGCCTGTCGATGAGAGGGGCTGTGATGACCATTCACGAGCGGCCTGACCCGGTGCAGATCATCGCGAGAGTCGGGACGGGCTTCTCCGCGGAGTAGCCCGAGCGAGCGAACCAGGTGTGGATGCATCTCGCCGTGAAGGCGGGTTGGCATGTCAGCCGCGTTGACGAGGCTCCCATCACCTGGACGCCGGCGAGTGCGGTGATCTCAGCGTCGGAACCGTCCTGGATAACCCCGTTCACCGGGCTGAGTCCGCGAGCCTGCAGAAAGCTGCTCGCCCAACTGCTACACGCGGGGGCCGACGCGCCACGTCCTGGACGGCCGGGGTCGCTGCCGCTTGAGGACCGGCTGCTGCTCGTCGCCGCGTACTGGCGCACCAACCTGACTCTGCGACAACTCGCGCCACTGTTCGGAGTCTCCGAGCCGGCCGCGGATCGGATCGTCGACCACACAGGGCCGCTGCTGGCACTGCACCAGCGCCAGCGGTTCCGTCGCGGCACCGTGCTCATCGTAGACGGGACCCTGGTGCCGTCACGCGACCACCAGGTGGCGGAGCAATCGAAGAACTATCGCTACTCAACCAACCATCAGGTGGTCATCTACGCCGACTCTCGCCTGGTCGTCGCCGTCGGCCGGCCCGTTCCGGGCAACCGCAACGACGGCAAAGCCTGGTCCGAGTCGGGTGCCGCCGCAGCGGCGGGCAAGACAACCACCATCGCCGATGGCGGCTACCAGGGCACTGGACTGGTAATCCCGCCCCGCCAGCGGCGAACTGTGCGACTGGATCCTTCGCGACTGCCGCCTGAAGGGCGACGGCGTCCACACAGCGATGCTCGGCATCGCCCGTCTGCGCAACCTGCTCCAAGCCGCGTAACCGACCCAAGCCGCCTCGAACCGCGGCATCACCGACCCCTCAGAGATCAATTGCGGGCCAGCCCTCAGTAGGACTCCGTTAGGTCTTCCTTCAGTGCTGATCACGAGCATGTTGGGCCTGCGGACGCACATGAAGTGAACCGTGTACGGGCGACGTTGGCGTTGTATGCGGCTGATGTGTTCGAGTCGGTGCCGCGCAAAGATCAGCGGGCCAAGGGTGACTGTTGTCTGCGGGGACTGATGCTGGACGGCCGCCGCAAGTCAGTCCAGGCGATGGCCTCGCGATTACCGGACGGCAACGAGCAGAACCTGCAGCAGTTCGTGAACCGGTCCACCTGGGACCCGCTACCGGTGCAACGGCGCATCAACGAACGGATGCTTCCGCTCATCCGGCCGGCAGCGTGGGTGATCGACGACGTCTCGGTGCCCAAGGACGGCCGGATGTCGGCCGAGGTGGCCCCGCAGTACTGCGGGGCTCTGGGCAAAAGGGCGAACCGCCAGGTTGCAGTCAGTGTCCACGCCGCGACCGATGCCGCGGCCTGCCCGTTGCAATGGCGCCTGTGCCTGCCCCAGGGTGGGCATCGGACACCGCTCGCAGGGCGCCGGCCCGCATCCCGGCGGACGTTACTCACCGCGAGAAGCGGCGCCTGGTCCTGGACATGCTCGACACGCTCGCCGACTGGGGCATGAAGCCGCCGGTCGTGGTGGCCGACGCCGCCTACGGCACCAACGCTCACCTGCGGTCCGCGCTGTCCGAGCGCGGACTTTCCTACGTCCTGGCCATCCGCTCGGACGTGAGCGCTCACTCCTTCGAGACCGAGCCCGTCACCCCGGCCCGCAAGGGGCCCGTCGGCTGCCGGCCCCAACCCCGCCACCGGCAGAACACACCGTCGGTGGCAGCCCTGGCCGCCAGCCTCCGACAGGAGGCGTTCACCCCGCTCACCTGGCGGCACGGCTCGCGTGGAGAGTTACGCTCCCGCTTCGCCGCCGTGCGCGTACGCCCGGCCGGCAAAGCAGTCGAACGCCCCGTCAAGGCCGCAGCATCGGCCGAACAGGGCTGGTGGGACGGTGTCCTGCCTGACTGCTGGCTGCTTGTCGAATGGCCCGCCGTGGCCGAGGCGCCGACCGATTACTGGCTCTCCAACCTGCCCGCCGATGGCCGGACACCCTGTACGCCGACCGCGGATACGACCACGACAAGTACCGCAGGCAGGTCCGGGCCGTTGGAATCACCCCGGCAATTGCGCGGCGTGACACCGAACACGGATCGGGGCTGGGCGTGCACCGGTGGGTGGTTGAGCAGAGCTTCGCGCTGCTGCACTGGTTCCGCCGGTTACGCATTCGCTGGGAGATCCGCGACGACATCCACGAAGCTTTCCTCAGCCTGGCGGCCTGCTGCTCCGTTGCGGCTGGTCGCGCCCCAGCGGCGGAGCCGCAAATCGATACAGCCCCCGCCCCTCGCCAAGCTGCCGGTCCCCTCTGACAAGAAGGGACCGGTTGCGTTGGCTGGGTCAATCGCGGCAGATGTGGGGCAGGGCTCGGGCGAGGGCCTTGGTGTGCAGGAGGTTCGGGTGTTTTTCGTGGGTTACCTCTACGGCGGCCACGGTGAGTTCGGGGCGGCAGGTGAGGGCCGTGCGTTGGGGGGTGGTGTCGGCCAGGGCCTGGACCAGGGCCGTGTTGATGGCGTTGATGGTCTGGCGGACGGTGTTCAGGTCCGGCTTGGTGGTGGGGGCCTGGTCGGGGTGGGCGGTCCACTGGGCGTAGAGGCCGCGCTGGACGACCTTGTTGGCCTCGATCTGGTCGCGAAAGATCCGGCGGATCTCGTCGGGGTCGGCGCCGATCTGCTGCGCCTGCGCGGCGACGTTGTCGAGGACCTGTTGCTCACGCGCCGGGTCGTCGATGGGGCTGTCGGTGCCCCATTTGGCGGCGGCGACGAGGTCGGCGGTGGCGAGACGATCGGCGGCGAGGGAGACCACCGGCTGCAGGGAGGAGAGGTGTGCGGGTGCCGCCGTCGCGGTGCCCGGCAGGGCGAGCACTGCGGCGGCGGCGATCGCGGTGGTGCTGAGGGGGGTGGGGATGCGCATGGGCCCATGAAACCTCACCCCGGTGAACTTCTGATCAACTACTTGTGATGCTCTCGCTGTTGAGGGTGCAATTCAGGCCGCCGGACGACGATGTGATCTCGAAGCCGAGCTGCAGGTCGCCGATGGCCACGTTGTCGAACCAGCCCTTGGTGCCGTCGCGGGCGAGCCCATCGGCGCGTACCACTCCAGTTCATCCCTCCCCGAAAGCGACCGGGTCCGGCTCCCGTGGGGGCATGGCCAGGGAAATCCGCATCGAGATCGATGACGAGCAGTACGAGCAGCTGAAGCGCGAGGCGCACCAGCGGCACGAAGAGCCGGACGTGTACGCCGGACGAGTCCTGGCCGACGGCCTGAACAAGGCGCGATTCCTCCGGGGCTGCGCAGAGATCTGGGCTGGTCAGCGGCCTGGTGGCGTGGAGTGTAGCGGGGCGCCAGGCGGGCGGGACGGACGTCCCCACCGCGCCCCACGAACGAGTGCTCTGCCGCATATCCGTGAGCTGGTGCGAGCAGCCCCTCGACATGCATCAACGATGCGCCGGTGAATGTCTGGGATCAGGAACTCGAAGAACTGTTCCTGAGGACCGGGAGCCGCTTCAGCCGGATCGAGCCCCGCAGGCGGATGCGGGACTACGTACGCGGCCTGCTCGCTCCGGTCGGCCGCAAGAACGGGTCGCAGCTCGCCGAGTGGGCCGGCCACGCCACCCCGGACGGGCTGCAGTAACTGCTCTCCCGCAGCCGCTGGGACGCCGACCGTGTCCGCGACGACCTGCAGCAGTACGTGGCCGACCAACTCGGCCACGACGACGGCGTGTTGATCGTCGACGACACGGGCTTCATCAAGAAGGAGACCACCTCCGGCAGAGTGCAGCGCCCATACTCCGGCACCGCCGGACGCTCCGAAAATTGCCAAATCGGCGTGTTCGCCGTCTACGCCATCAGCCGGGGACACGCCCTCGTCGACCGGGACCTCTATCTGCCCAGCTCCTGGACCGACGACCGCGACCGCTGCCAGGCCGCCCGCATCCCAGACGACCGTACTTTCGCCACCAGGAACGCCCTCGCCCGCGACATGATCCGCCGGGCCCAGGCCTCCCCGCTGCGCTTCCGCTGGGTCACCGCGGACGCCGCACCTGATCCCGCGTCTGCGCAGGTAGGCGCGGTTCGCGCGGGAGGAGTACGCCTTGTCACCCTGCACTCGCAACGGGCGGCTCCCTGGCCGGCCCTGACCAGTCCTGGGTACCGTTCAGCACTGGCTCGAACTGCGGGCTGTCACCCCGCTGCCCGGCGGTCACCAGCAGCGATAGCGGTTTCTGGCCCTGCTCGCACGCCGGATGAATTTTCGTGGTGAAAACCGCCTCGCGACCTGCCCAGTCCGTGGTCGTCCGGCTCGATGACAACCCCGCCAGGTGGTTCCTTCGGGCCCGCACCGCCCCGGCGGGCACCGTCCGCGTGCTGGTGAGCCCGGCAGGTCATGGAGTCGACGTTGACCTTCCACGTGATCAGTCCGGCCGCGTCGGCTCTCGCCTGCAACAGCGTCAGCAGCCGGGCCCACACGCCCTGTCGCTGCCACCGCCTGAACAGTCCGTACACGGTCTGCCAGGGCCCGTATTCACACGGCAGGTCACGCCACGGAACCCCCGTCCGCACCCGCCATCGCACACCGTCCACCAGCCGCCGCCGACCCGGCGACCTGCGACTCACACCCGCCTCAGGCAGCAACGATTCCAGTACCGACCACTGCTCATCAGAAAGATCCCCACGTCCCACACCGTGATCATCACGCCACGGTGCTAGAGCCGGAACTCGACCTGAAACACGGCCTGACGGAGTCCTACTAGTAGCCGGCCGCGGCCAAGGCCGCGGTGAAGATCAGGGCATAGCGGTCGGTGCCTGTGTTGTTGGGGTGGAACGACTCCCGGCTGACGCAGATCCACTGGAGCGGGTTGGGCGATGCCGGGCAGGAGAAGTCGCCGCCGGCCGTCGCCGGTGCGGAGACGACCTGGTTGATCCCGCTGGTGGTCGGTCCGCACGCCCGGTATCCCGTGAAGTAGGCGGGACTCGTCTCCGCGGACCAGTAGCTCAGGCGGGAACCCACCGTGGCCTGGGCCGAAGCCACGGCCTTGGCTTCCATGGTGTCCATGTCCCTGGCCCAGGTGTCCAACTGGCTGGCGGCGTCGCTGGCGACCACGTTGCCGCCGCAGCTCACCCCTCCGCTGCCGAACAGCTGCGGATAGCCGAGAAGCACGATTCTGGCGTTCTTGGCTTTCCCCGCGATGTCCCGCAGCAGGGTGACCAGTGAGGCGCTGACGTTGTTGATGTTCGTCGTGACCGAGGAGTCGGACGGGCATCCCAGCAGCACGCACTGCTGGATCGTTTTGGCGAACTTGGCGTCGTTCCCGCCTATGGTGAGCGCGACCAGCGTCGTGCTGTCGTCGAGGTAGCCGGCATCGAGCTGCCGGACCTCGTGGAACTCTCCGTCCGCACCCCAGTTGGGGCCGCCGAGGGCAGGATCCACCTCCGAGGTCCAGGCACCTGAACACGCGGTGGACTGGAAGTCCAGGCTGCTGTTGAACGTGTCGGCGAGGGCCCCGACCGGACCGCTCCGTCCGGGCAGGGTGGTCTTGCGGAACCAGGAATTCTGGCTGCGGTGGCACGCGTTCCACGTCTCACCGGGTGAGCTGTCGGACGTTTGGTCGGCGTAGGGGCCGTTGTCGGTGCCGGGCAGGTAGGGTTCGGCGCCCTCACCCGAGGTGTACGAGTCGCCCATCTGGACCACGACGTCCCGGGGCTTCGCCGGGAGGGGCTGGAACGCGACCGTGTCCCACGCGATGTCGCTCGAACCGTCGCCGTCCGGGGTGGCGTTGGTCAGGCTGACGCTCTCGCTGCCGATGCCCGAGGAGTCGAACGAGAAGACGCCGAGTTCGACCCACTGGTTGTAGGCGCGGTGCGCGTTCACGTACCGGGTCTCCGAGCCGCCATCGCCGGTGCGGATGATGAACGGCGCCTGCTGGGTCATCGAGCCGAGGTCCGGGATGTGGACGTACACCTTCGCCCAGCCGTCGATGGCGGGCGGGGTCCAGGTGCCGACCACGGTGTCGGCCGTGTCGGTGGCCGGATGGGTGTGGGCGAACCAGGTATGCCCGCCGAATCCCACGCCGAGCTGATGGAAGTCGATCTTCCCCGGATAGGTGATCGGGTCGGTGCAGGACGCGTTGCAGCTGTTCGAGGCGTTGAACCGGAAGCCGAACGTGCCCTGGTCGGTCCAGGTCCGGGAGCACGAGGCGACGCTGGGGACGCTGGTCGACCGGACGACGATCGATCCCGTGGGTGGCACGGCGCCGTACGAGTCGGAGGACGGCGATCCACTGGTGGTGCCCAGGGCCCGGCAGTCCGGCGGGTCGAGATCCGTGCCGGTCGGCACGGCGCTGGCGCTGGTGTAGGTGAGCTTGGTGGTGCCGCAGTACGTGGCGCAGGCCGTCCAGCTCCTGGGCAGGTGCCACCAGCAATGCAGATCGGCGTTGGTGCAGAGGCCGGCGCTGTCGGCCGTGCCGTTGGCGTCGGCCGCCGCGTTCGGCAGGCACAGGTCGTCACTGGTGCAGAACGCCGTGAACGGCGGCAGTACGGGACCGGGGCCGCCGCCGGCGACGGTGGGTGTCGCGTACGCCGGTCCCCACTTGCTGCCGACGAAGCTGTAGCGCGGGACGGGCGAGTAGGCCCACCCCATCACCAGCTCCTGGTAAGGCCAGTGGTTCGGAACCTTCGTGTCGGCGGCCGAGTTGGTGAACGTGCCCCGGTCGGCCGGGAATCTCGGGTTGGCGGGATTGTTCGCCCAGCCCAGACCCCAGTTCCCCGCCCCGTCGGTGCAGGTCGGACCCGGGGTGCACCCGGTGGTGTTGCCCAGTGAGGCGCCGGGCTGCACTCCGGAGTTGTACGCCCAGACGGCAAAGTACCAGTTCTCGATGTACTGCGATCCGCCGTCGTTGGCGACGATTCCGGCCGTCTTCAACTGGTTCCACTTGTCGATCAGGAGGTTGAGGCTCGCGGCGATGTTGGACGCGTAGTCCGTGGCGATCGCCTGCTGCTGCTGGGCGGTCGTGTAACTGCTGCTGCCGTCCGCCACCCTGGTCCCGGCCGGCGTGGACATCTGCAAGCCGGTCGTGACCTGGCCGACGCCGTAGCCACAGTCCGCCGTCGACCAGTCGTAGCCGTTCCCGTAGAACCCGCCCTGGTTCACGTTGCCGGTTATCGCGTCCGGCGCGTGTGGGCTGGCCTGGAGGGTGTTGGACTCCTGGGCGAGGATCCCCAGCAGCACCTGGGCCGGCACCTGGCCGCCGCCGGAGATGGGTTGCAGCGGGAACATGCCCTGGGGAGTCCAGGACACGTCCATTCCGGAGCCCTCCCAGTTCACGCCCCTGGCACGGGTCAACTGGCCCTGGACGGCGAGGTCGGCGGCCCACTCCACCTGCTGGGCGGTCGCCTGGTAGGTCTGGATGTCCGGGTCGTTCCGGGCCACCGCGCAGGCCCGGTCGGGGTCGTAGGTCTCCGTCGCCGCGTCGGTGCCGGTGGCGCGGGAGCGGGGCACGGCCCGGCTCGCGGAACCCGAACGGGCGAGTGCCGGGGACGGGCGCGCGCCACCGCTGTCGGTGGCGGCCTGCGGCAGGAGCTCCATGGACACCCGTACGCCGCTAGAGGTCGCCTTCGCCTGAATGCTCACCGGAAGCGGGCCGTCGTCGCTCTTCACCTTCTGGGGCGAAGTCCCGGCGCCGGTGAGCCGGGCCGTCGCGTTGTCAGTGTTGCTCGTCCCGGTGACCGCCAGGGCGCCGGACGCGGAGGGCTGCGACTCGGCCGGCGCATTCAGGGTCTTCCAGCCCTTGGACGACAGGTGGTCGACGCCGAGCCTGGCGGCGTCCGGGCCGACCAGGAAGACGTGTCCGCCGGAGCCCTTGAGCTGGACCGCACCGAGCCTGGCGGTTGCGACCGTCGTGGCCCGGTCCCCGGCCAGGCGCCGGACCTGGACCTGCCCGGCCGCCGTGGGGACCTGGTAGGCAAGGCCGCCCGATGCGTCGACCGCCAGCCGGAACGGGATCCCGGATTCGTACGAAAGGGTGCGCCGGCCGCCGTCCTTGTCCACCGAGACCAGTTGGTTCCCGTGCGCGGCGGCGACGGCTCCCCCGTAGGGCAGGGGCGAGGTGAGTTGTCCGTCGACGGTGCTGCGCTGGGCGACGTGGCCGGTCGCGGCATCGACCACGCGCAGGGTGGTCCGCGCGCCACCGGTCGCGGCGTCCGTCACCACGGAGGACAGGACCGCGGACTCGCCGTTGCCGCAGCCCGGATCGTAGTAGGCGAGGGTGGCGAGAAACGGGAGCTTGCGGACGGTTCCCGACGAGAGGTCGACGATCGCGGCGAAGGCCCCTTCGTCGAACCGTGACGAGCGGGTGGCGAATCGCCGTGGCGCGTATACGACGAACGCGTACCGGCCGGACGCGGTCGCGCACGTCTGCCCGATCCATTGGTCCGTGTCGAATCCCGGCTCCGACAGGGAGGCCGCCGTACGCCAGGAATAGGCTTTCGAGGCGTCCGCGACCAGGACGTGGAAGCCGCTCGCGTCACCGATGGCGGTGACGGCACGGTCGGACGAGGTCCGCCAGCCGGGGCCGAGGGTGGTGTCAGGCGAGGAGACTGCGTTGCGTGCCGGTGCCGGTGCCGGTGCCGGTGCCGCGGCAGCGGTCGGCCCGCCGCGGGCGGGTGCCGTGGCCGGTGAGGCGGTCCGGGCCGTGGCGAAGGTGGTGCCCGCGTTGAGCGTGGCGGCCAGGCCGATCGTCATCGCGATCACCAGTGCTCGGGAACCACCCGGCGCGGCCCTTCGGGGTTTGGAGCGTCCTGGTCGATGCATGTGTCCCCCTGTGTCGGTCTCGTTCGCAGTGAAGCCGCCGGCCCCCGGTGAGGTGACGTGGTCAGCGCGGGGGGCCGGCGGCTGTTGGGTCCGGCGGTGGGTCGGTTCGTCCGGCGAGAACCGGGTCCTACCAGGCGGAAACGGAAGCGTCCTGGTTGTACAGGCCGTTGCCGAGCTGGTACGGCGTGTCCCCGTTGAGGATCGTGTAGTGGCTCCCGCCGTAGCCGGAGTTGAACCAGACCGCGACGGTGTGCCCGCCGAAGTCACCGTTGTACACCGTCGCAGTGTTGTTCTTGACGGTCTGTCCGTCGCCGTCGCACGCGGAGGCGTCATGGTTGACGTTGCAGTTCGAGAAGTACGAGGACTTCAGGTCGGGAATGCCCTGCCAGCCGATCGCCGGGCTCCACAGCATGGTGGCGCCCTCGCCACCCGAGTGGTAGTAGAAGCAGACGTAGGAGCACGGACCGGCCGGCGCTCCCGTCGCCGAGGCGGGGTCGGCGAACGCCACACAGGAAACGAGCGCGGCCGCTGTCGACGCGAGTACCGCTGCCTTCTTCGAAATCATTCCTTCCGCCTTCTCGTCAGTACTGCCAGGACAGCGAGGCGTCCTGGTTGTAGAGGCCGTTTCCGAGTCGGTACGGGGCGTCCCCGGGCAGCAGTTGATAGACGCTGCCACCGTAATTCGAGTTGTACCAGATGTTCGTTTTCACGGCCGCTGTCGTATAGGTGTTGGAGGCCGTCGCGGCGTGGTTCTTCACGCTCAGGCCCTGTCCCGCCCCGGAGGCCTCGAACGTATAGGGCAGCAGATTGGGGACGTCGCTGGTCCCCGTTCCCGTGGAGCCGTCCACTCCACCATGGAAGAAGAACGCGGTATTCGACCCCCGCTGGCCGGAGTTGTACCAGAGGCAGGTGACCGAGTCGTAGCCGGTGCCCGCCGCGTTGAAGCACGCCGAGGTCGGAACCGCCTGGGCGGGCGCGGCGGCGAAGAAGACAGCACCCGTCGCTGCGACAGCGGCTGCGGCGCCGATGAATTCGATTCTCTTCCTCATCTGACTCATCTGACTCATCTGGCCACTCTCCTTTTCATCGGTCTTCATTGGTCTTCAATGGTCTTCATCGGTCCGCGCCGGAATGCGGGCGCAACGGCTCGCCGGAGCGGTTATTGCGACGACCCGAGGAGGGTCGCCGCGGTCTTCAGCTCCTGCTGCATGGCGGCTCGCGCCTGACGCAGTGGGCCGGCGTTCAGCTCGATCGCCGCCCTCTGGTAGGCGGACTCGACGGAGGACCAGATGCCGACCAGGTTGGTCCGCCGCTTGCAGGCAACGTCCGCCTGCGCGGTCGCCACCTCCGCGCGCGTCGGCTCGGCGGATGCCGCCCACCGGCGGTCGTTGGTCGCCGCGTTGGGGTCCTTGTAGTCGTAGCCCCCGGCCCGCATGCAGGCCGACCAGGAGGCGAAAGCCTTCAGCACCCGGGGGTCCGACTGCGACCTGGTGAAACTGTCGGCCTGGACGCTCTCGGCGATGTCGGGGTTGCCGTACCGCCCGTTGCGCCCGCCGAGTTCGGCGGTGGCCTCCGCGTTGCAGCCGCCTTCGGGCACGCTCCGGCCGTTGACCGGCCCGGTGGTCCTGCCCGAGAGGACCGCCGCCATCTCGGGTGTCAGCTTGGGCGGAGCCTGGGTGGGTGCGGCGCCCGCCTGCTGACGCCTGATCTCCACGGTCATGAAGTGGTAGCCGTACCGGGCCTGGTCCGGCGTCATCACGCCGTACCGCGATTCGTTCGCCGGCAGCTGCCCGGCCGAGGCCGAGGCGGAGGCGGAGGCGGTCGCGACGCCGTAGCGGAAGCCGTAGCGCTTCATGCACGCGGAGACCAGCTTGGTGTGGGCGGCGACCAGTTGTGACGACTGGGCGTCGCTGAAGAGGTACGGCGCGATGGGCAGGGCGATGTCCGACGGCCGGGATGGAGTGGCGGTCGCCGTGACCGGCACCGGCGTGACCGCCGGCTTCCCGTTCCCGGCCGCCGCCGGATGGCCGCCGCCGGCACTCGCGCAGCCGGTCACCGCGGCCGCCACGAACAATGCGGCCACGGCAGTTCCCACCCAGTCGCGTCGCTTGATCATCGAACTCCTTGTTCCGTCGGCCGACCCGTCTCGCGGGTCCCCGTGCACGGCCACAGGCCGAACGTTTCGTCGGGCCGAAATCGCCACGGCGACGCTACGGACACGGGTCCGCCGACCGTCCTTGATCCGTCCTAATGCGAGGTCAGCGGCAGGGAGCGGCATCGACCGCGAAGTGGTGACAGCGACGTGGGATCCTGCTCCTGCCCGCGCGTTCCCGACCCTGGCGCATGCCCGGACCGTTCGGCCCGCCCTGGAACACACCGGTGAGCACCCCGGTATCCCGCCCCTGCCGTAACCGGCCGTAAAACGGTGGACCAGTGCCCGAATCGCTCGCGCAACCCCCGTCAGCCGCACCGTTCTTCGCGACCCGCGGGGGGCCGGTCGCGCCGGGCCGGGGCGACGGTGCGCCGCCACGGCCCAGGACGGATCCAGGACGACCGACGGACCCGTGTCCATAGCGTTGTCGCGGGCTGGGAACCACCAAAGGGAGTTCGATGAGGAAGGTTGGGACAGCAACGTCATGGGGCTGACCGACCCGCTGACCAACCCGCACCCACACGCTGCGCTCCGTGTCCGGCTTCAGCCGCACAGGCACTCATGCGGGAAACGAGACCCCACCAAAACTCCCCAGTAGTGGCGTTCCTCCACACGGGGCGTCGACACCGCGACGCATCCGGGACATAACAATCTCCGCCACATCAGCGGAGGCTGACGGGAAGGATTGCATGTGAACACCGTGAAGCGTCTGGTGACCACCGCCACCGCCCTCGGACTGGCTGCGGCGGGCCTGGCGGGCCTCGGCGCCGGCTCTGCGCACGCCGACTCGGCCCGCGCCGTGATCGCACCCAGCGTCGCCCTGGATCCCGAACCCGGGGACTATATCGGTGACGACCTGCGCACGTCGCACGGCGTCGGCGTCTACGCCTCCCCTGACGCGTCTTCCCTGAAGTACATCACCCTGTGGGCACCCGACACGGTCAACGTCGGCTGCTGGGTCGCCGGCGGCCAGGTCTACAACGACGGCGACGTCTGGTACAAGATCAACGCCTGGTCGACCCAGACCCAACAGGACTGGACTCCCATAAACGGCTGGGTCTTCGCCCCCTACGTGGACGGCGCGGACTATTTCCACAGGAACGTGGTCGGGAACTGCAACGACTACTCCTGACGTGGTCCGCGGTGGTGCCTGCTTCCCGAAGGGCCATGGGCAGCAGGCGCCACGGTATCCCCAGGTGTGCCGAGGCCCATGGCAATGGCCTTCTGAGTGTCCCGCCGGCGGCCGTGAGACATTCCCGGGGTGTGTCCTTCTTCCGTCTCCGGCCTGATCGTCCGCGCCGGCAGCCCGGCCACCGGCGCCCTCCTCGGCCTCGGTCTCCCGTCCGCCGTGCCCTGGCTGGTGCTGGCAGCCTTGCCCGCCCTGGCGGTGTTCCTGCTGCCCCGCCCGCCGCACCGCGTCGCGTCCGAGGACACGGCACGGCGACGGGGCAGCGGCGGACTCAGCTGACGATCCACACCTGGGCCTCTGCCGGGTGGGCGTCGTCGCAGTTCCACTGCATGAGCTGACTGCCGGCGCCGCCCACCGTGTCGAGGCACATGGTGGTGCCGACGTGGGTGAACTTCACACCGGCCGCCTGGTTGACGATCACGGCCGTTTCCGTCCACTGCTCCGACGCCAGCCCGTCGCAGAAGTATTCGTCAACGGTTTCTCCCGGGATACTGGTGCCGTTGTTGACTTCCGCGCAGTACCCGCTCGCCTGGTTCACCAGGTAGTAGGTATTCGACGCGCCGGTCGACACGAACGCCCAATTCTGGGTGCTGGAACCGTTGCAGACGGCCAGCTGAAGTCTGACGTTGAGTACCCCGCGCGGCGCGTCGACGCATTGCCCGTATGCCAGGTTCTTGATCGTGTGGTAACTGCTCGCGGCCGCGGCGGCCGTGATGCGGGCCGAGGCGACCGCAGTGGAGTCCGCGGCCGACGTGGCGGCACTTGCCCCGGTCGCCAGGGCCATCATGCCGGCACTGGCCAGGAACGCCCCCGCCAGAACAGACGTCTTGCGTCGGATCCTCATCGTTGCGACCTCCAGGTCATTTTGGTCGGAGAACTCCAGCAGCCCGCCCCGAATCAGGGATCCGGCGGAGCGGAGGCATACGGGCCGCCCTCGAAACCAATTCCAGGTCCGAGTCGGACGGCCCGTCCGGGGCATATCAACTGTCGAGCTGATATCGCCCTGCTCAGGGAGAGCGTGCCTTGACTGAAGCCCCGCGTCGCCCGCTGTTCCGCCCAGTGGACCGGATTCGACGCAGCCGCGGGACGGCCATACACATCACGCGGGTGCGCGATCACGGCCTCGCGGGGCCGGTGCGACTGCTCACTCAAGAGGAGCTGGGGTACCGGCGGAGAAGGGCGGGACGTCGGCGATCACCGGCGTCGGTGCCGAGTCCGACACCTTTGGCGTGCGGCGGCGTGGGTCTGTCGAGGGTGCGGGCGACCCGTGCCTACGTCGGCGCCGCGAGACGACGGCGGCCGCACCTGGCACCTCGGCTTAGTGGCCGCCACTTTCGACGGCGTGACCGACACCAACGAGACGACTGCGGCCCAACTCGGCGACGGCAGCTGTAGTTCGATGCCCCCTGCCAGTACGGCGGGGCGCCCGGCAACCGGCTGGACGCCCACGTGCGCGACGGTGGCCGAACCCTCGACCGGCCCTACGCCGTCCAGGCCGCACTGGACGACGTACCGGTGGTCGAGGGTTCGGTCCTCCAGCGCCGAGGCACGGGCGTTCCCCTGTTGTTCCTCGCACCGTCCGTGCCCACGGCCCGCCGCGCCAGGGCCCGGTGGGCGTCCTCTACGAGACCGGCGGCACCCGCCCTACGACAGGATCGAGTGCCGCCGGCTCACGTCCTGGCGGACCGGGCGTTCCTACTCGTGGTAGTCGTACGCCTTCGCCCAGATGGAGTGCTTCGGGCCGGACAGCTGCAGGCGCATGTAGTACGCGTTGCCCGGGGCGGCGTTGTAGAGGTCCAGGCGCCGCTGGGCGGCGTCGTGGCAGTAGTCCCAGCCGCTGGTCGCCATGACCTTCTTGTCCTTGGTCCGAACGATGGCCGCCCTCAGCTTCGCGCCGTCGTGACCCCAGCAGCCGAAGTTCACGGCCAGGTGGCGCCGGTCCGGGATGAAGTCACTCGTGGGCCAGTAGTGGGTGGCCGAGTGGGTCTTCGGCCCCCAGATCAGGTGCCAGCCCGCCCGCTGCGGGGTGGCGGGGGAGGCCGAGCTCACGGTGGCCGCGGCGGCGTGCGCTGCGGGCCGCGCCGGCTGAGCGTCGGCGGGGGTGGCGCCGGCGGCCAGGCCGGCGCCCATGAGAAGGGCGGCTACAGCGAGCGTCGCCCGGTTGCGTGCGGTTGTGGATGACATACGTGTCCTTCTGGTCGCGGCGCCTGCCCTCGGCGGGGCGGACGCACCAAACGGTGGCGCTCGAAGGAACAGGCCTGTTCAGAGGGCCTGTCCGGCTCGAACACCACCGAGTTTTCGCGGTCCGCAGGTTGTTGCGCAGGCCCCCTCCGCCGCATGAAACAAAAACGGATCGCCCCGCGGGGCTGCGGCTCCAACGGCCGATTACCGTGTTGTGCGCAGGTCCGGCGTTTGCTTGGGTGGCCGAACAGGCGCAGTGCACGATGGGGGAGCTGATGGGGCGCCAGGAGACGCCGCTCGATCCGGGCCGGGGTCCGGTGGAGCGCTTCGCCTTCGAGCTGCGCAAGCTGCGCCAGGAGGCCGGTGGCGTCACCTACCGGACCATGGCCCGCGGCTGCGGCTACTCGGTCTCGACCCTGTCCCGCGCAGCCGCCGGTGAACAGCTGCCCTCGCTGCCGGTTGTCCTCGCCTACGTGGTCGCGTGCGGCGGCGACACCGACGAGTGGGAGCGGCGCTGGCAGGCCGCAGTCGAAGAGATCGCCCGCACGGCCGCCGACGAGGACGGCACCGACGCGCCCTACCAGGGACTCGCCCGGTTCGAACCGTCCGACAGCGCACGCTTCTTCGGCCGGGAGAGGCTGGTCGCCGAGGTGCTGGACCTGATGCGGGATCGCCGGCTGGGCGCCGTGTTCGGTCCCTCCGGCAGCGGCAAGTCCTCCCTGCTGCGCGCCGGGCTCATCCCCGCCCTGCGTGAGGAGCCCGACCCCCGGCTGCGCCCGGCCGCCGTCCGCATCCTCACCCCGGGCCCGCAACCGGCCCGCACCCACGCCAGGGCGTTCACGGCCGCCGCCGCCCCGGGTGACACGGTCGTCGTGGTCGACCAGTTCGAGGAGATCTTCACGCTCTGTGCCGACCCCGTCGAACGGACGGCGTTCATCGACCTGGTGCTGACCGCGCGGGACCCCGGGTCGGGGATCCGCGTGGTGCTCGCCGTACGGGCCGACTTCTACGGCCGCTGCGCCGACCACGACGGCCTCGCCCGCGCCCTTGGCACGGCCGGCCTGCTGGTCGGCCCGATGAGCCCCGAGGAACTGCGCGCGGCGATCGTCAGACCAGCGACGGCGAGCGGCCTCATCGTCGAACAGGCCCTGACCGCCCGGATCGTCGAGGAGGTCGCCGGTGAATCCGGTGGACTGCCGCTGATGTCCCACGCGCTGCTGGAGACCTGGCGCCGCCGCAAGGGCCGTACCCTGACGACGGCCGCCTACGACGCCAGCGGCGGCCTGCACGGAGCCGTCACCCGCACCGCCGAGGACGTCCTCGGCGGCCTCACCGGCGATCAGGCGGACACCGCGCGCCGCATCCTGCTGCGACTGATCACCCCCGGCGACGGCGCTCCGGACACCCGTCGGCCCGTCGCCCGAGCCGAACTGGCCGCCGACGGGCACGGAGCGGGCGCCGCCGTCCTGGAACGCCTCGTCCGGGCCCGGCTGCTCACCCTCGACGAGGGCACCGTCGACCTCGCCCACGAGGCCCTCATCAGCGGCTGGCCCCGGCTGCGCGCCTGGGTCGACGCCGACCGCGAGCAGCTGCGCACCCACCGTCGGCTCACCGAGGCCGCAGCCGCATGGGAGGCGCTGGACCGGGACCCGGGCGCGCTGTACCGGGGCACCCGGCTGGCCGCCGCCGAGGAGGCGTTCGCCGACCCCGGCCGGCGCCGAGCGCTGAACGCCGCCGAGGCGGAGTTCCTCACCGCGAGCCTCGACGCGCGGGCCCGCGAACGCAGAGCCGCCGCCCGCACCACCCGGCGCCTGCGCGCGCTCGTCGCCGCGCTGACCGCACTGCTCCTCGTCGCCCTCGCGGCCGCTGGCATGGCCGTGAAACAGCGGGCGGCGGCGAACAGCGAGCGGACCACGGCGGTAGCCCGGCAGATCACTGCGGAGGCGGACCGGTTACGGGGGACCGAGGTGCCCGCCCAGACCCAGGACGTGACGCTGGCGGCGCTGCTGGATATCACGTCGTACCGGATGCGCGGGAGCGCGCGGGCGTACACGAGCCTGGTGCAGGCGGCGAATTCGGCGCTGTTCAGGGACGTGCCGGAGCAGGGCCGCGTGAGCACCGGAGTGGTCTACGGGCCCGGGGGCGGCCGGCGGCTGGCGTATGACAGGCGGCAGCGCGTCATGGCCGTCGTCGGCGAGGACGGGAACGTGCGGCTGTGGGACACCACCCGCTTCACACACCCACGGCGCGTGGGCCGGACCCTGCCAGGCAGCGTGGTCGGCATGACTCCCGACGGGCGGGTGCTGGCCGCAGGGGGCCCCGGCATCGGCGTACGGCTGTGGGACGTCTCCGATCCTGCGCACCCCGCGCCGCTCGGCTCCGTTCCGGCGCCCGACGACGGTTTCGACGTGACGTCACTGGCGTTCGGGAACGACGGTCACCTGCTCGCGGTCAGTACAGGCAGCATCGCCCTGTGGGACGTCGCCGATCCCCGGAAGCCGGACCGGCTGGCCCGGTCCCTGCCCGGGGACCTGTCCGCGTTCAGCCCCGACCGCAAGGTTCTGGCCACCGCCGACACCCAAGGAGACACGGTCCGTCTGTGGGACACCTCGCACCGGGGGAGCCCGCCCGCCCTCGGGGTGCTGCACACCCGCACGGACAACGAGACCATCCTTTCCTTCAGCCCCGATGGGCGCTATCTCGCCACGAACGGGGCGGGGACCGGCCAGGTGCCGCTGTGGGACGTCCACAGGCCGGACCGGCCCACCGCCTCCGGCTTCGTGCTCGGCACTTCCGACGCCACCGAGGCCCAGGCGGTGGCCTACAGCCCCGACGGCCGGATCGTCGCGGTCAGCGGGGACAACGGCGTCCAGCTGTGGAACATCGACGCCTTCGAGCTGCCCACGCGACTGGGACAGGCGCTGGGGCAGCGCTCGTCAGCGGGCATCACACCGGTGTTCGCCCCCGACGGGCGCAGCCTGATCACCGAGGACGGGGTGCTGCGGATCTGGAGCCTGCCGCCGGGGGTGCTGCTCGGCTGCGGCACAGGGACCACCGGATTCTCTCCGAACGCGCGGACCATGGCGACGGCCTGCGCCGAGGGCGGGCCGGTGCGGCTGTGGGACATCACCGATCCCGGCGGCCCGCGGCCGCTGCCCGTCACGCTTCCCGGCACCGCCGGGCAGTTCGCCCCGCACGGGCACCTGCTCGCCGTCACCACGCCCGACGGCGGGATACGGATCTACGACGCGACCGACCCGGCAAGGCCCCGCGCGCTCGGCAAGCTCGCCGCCGCCCGCGACCACAGCACGGTCCTCGTGGCCTTTGCCCCGGAGGGACGCGGCCTGGTCACCTACGAGGAGACGAGCAACCGCGCCCAGGCCATCGGGGCGGGCATCGGGAACGGCGACGGCCGCATGCCCGGCTTCGGGACCCTGGACGACGGGATACGCATCCGTACCTGGGACCTGGGCGACCCCCGGCACCCCCGGGAGACGGGCCGGTCCGTCGTACTGGAGAGGAACGCCGGAGCCGGTGCGGTCGCCCGCGCGCCGGACGGTCGCGGGCTCGCGGTCGTGGACGAGGACCGGCGCATCCTGTTGTGGGACACGAGCGATGCGGGGCACCCGCGCCACCGCGGCCGCTCCTTCGTCGGCGACGTGCCGGCCTTCGCCCCGCACGGCCACACGCTGGCCATCGGCAGTGTGGACGGCACCGTACGCCTCTGGAACACCGCCGACCCGGCCCACCCCATCGCGCTGGGCGCCGCGCTCGACGCCGGCGGCTCCGTCACCGGCCTGGCGTTCGACCCCTCGGGGACCCGGCTGGCGGTGGGCACCGGCGATGGGCTGATCAAGCTGTACGACGTGACCGACCCGGCACATGCCACGGCGGTCGGTGATCCGCTCGTGGGGCACACCGCCGAGACGGACAGCCTGGTCTTCGCCCCCGGCGGCCGGGCCCTCACGAGCAGCGGCCTGGACGGCACCACCCGGCTGTGGACGCTGGATCCCGAGCGGAACATCCGTCGCATCTGCGCGGTCACCGCGGTCACTCTCACCCGTGCCCAGTGGCGCCGCCACGTCGGAGACCTGCCCTACCGCAGTCCCTGCCCCTGACGGCCGCCTACAGCAGCCCCGCGGCCGCGAGGAGCCTGGCGACCCGCTCGGCCTCCGGAGTCGAGACCGTCGTGGTCCCCGAGCCCAGCGCGGACCGGCGCACCGTCCTGACGACCCTCGGCGCTCAGCATGTCGTCGCCCTGATGTCCGGCAGCCTGGTCGGCCCGCCGTCGACGAGGCCATGGAGTACGGGCTGTACCGCACCGCCGGCGGCTGGGTCGAGACCATGGGTTGTCAGGGCGTCGAGTCGGCCGTGCAGACCTTGAGTGCGGTCATAGGCATGAAGGTCGCGAGCGAGACGCCATGAAGCGGCGGGCGAAAGCTCGTCGAGAGAGGGGTGAGCCGGTGGTCACCGGGCTGCTCGATCGCACCGCCGGCGACGGGGTGGGCCAGTAGAGCAGACACTCGCCGTGGCGGCTGCGGCGGCCGAGGGCTCCATGGTGCAGTCAAGGGCTCGCAGAGAGCCGAGGTGTTGCCTCGCTTGACTCGGCCCGTTGTTGTGCTGGACGCCGGCGAGGACCCCCTGGGCCGGGTACGCAGGACCGGTGGTGGTCGGAAGAAGGCCGCGAACCTTGATCCGGGACTGCGGCCCGCGCTGCCGGCACTGGTGGAGCCGGCAGGCCGGCGCCAAGACCATCGAAGGCAAGCAGCACCCCGACCGGGACCCGCATCTCGTACCGGCCCTGATGAGCGCTGACCGGGCGGTGCGCACGTACAGGTGACGATAAATCACCTACCCGCTCGCATACGCCCTCTACAGTGTCAGAAGTCCTGCCCAGCGTTCGAGGCGGTTCCGGGGGGCGAAGCACCATGAAGGTGAGACTGCTCGGACCGGTCGATGTCGTCGTTGACGGGGCGGTGCGCGCGGTGCCCGGCCAACGCCGCAAGGCCGTCTTGGCTGCCCTGGCGTTGCAGCCTGCTCAGGTCGTCAGTACCGATCTGCTCATCGAGATCGTCTGGGGCGATACGCCGCCGGCGACCTCGGGAAACACCTTGCAGTCGCACCTGTCCTTCCTCCGCGGGGCGCTCGGCGACAGGGCCGCGATTCGCGCCCGCCCGCCCGGCTACGCCCTGGAGGTCGCCGGCGAAGCAACCGACGTTCAGATCGCCGAACGCCTGATCCGTGACGGAACCCGGTGCGCCGACCCCCGCGAGGGCGCAGCCCGGCTGCAAACCGCTGTTGGCCTCTGGCGTGGCAGGCCGCTGGCCGACCTCGCTGATCTGCCGTGGTTCGACGATCACGCACGACGGCTCGACCACCTCTACCTGCACGCACAAGAAAGCCTCATACAGGCTCGGCTCGCACTCGGCGAGCACGCCCAGCTCGTGACGGAACTGGAGCGACTGCGCGGCGAGCACCCGTTGCATGAGGAGATCCACCGGCTGCTGATACTGGCCCTCTACCGCGCTGGCCGACAGGCCGACGCGCTGGCGACCTACCAGGAGCTGCGTCGAACCCTGGATGCGGAACTCGGCATCGAACCCAGCCTGGCGCTGCGTGAGTTGCTCGCCGCCATCCTGCGCCAGGACCCGTCTCTGGACCCGCCATCGGCCCTGGCCCCGACCGACACGGCCCCAGCCGAGCTCTTCGTACCGGCCCAGCTACCACTCGCCATCGCCTCGTTCAGCGGGCGTGACAGAGAGCTGGCCCGACTCGAGGAACTTCTTCCCGGCGATACGGCGGCAGGCCCGGCGCGTGGTGGTGTAGCGGTCATCTCAGCGGTGTCGGGTACGGCCGGAGTGGGCAAGACCGCACTGGCTGTGCACTGGGCGCACCGGGTACGGGGGTCCTTTCCCGATGGGCAGCTCTATGTGAATCTGCGCGGGTTCGATCCCGGCGGCTCCGTGGCCGACCCTGCCGAGGTGATGCCCGGATTCCTGGGCGCCCTTGGCGTGCCGCCGGCCCGTGTTCCCTCCGGCCTCGACGCTCAGGTCGGGCTCTACCGCAGTCTGCTGGCCGGTCGGCGGGTGCTGATCGTGCTCGACAATGCCCGCGACGCCGAGCAGGTCCGTCCTCTCCTGCCGGGCTCGGCGAACTGCCTGGCACTGGTCACCAGCCGTCATCGGCTCACCAGCCTGGCCGTGACCGAGGGCGCCCACCTGTTGGCCATTGACATGCTCACTCCGGAGGAGGCCCAGGACCTGCTCGCTGCAAGGCTCGGTGCCCGACGGGTGGCCGCCGAACCCACCGCCGCGCGGGAGATCGGTGACCTGTGCGCCAGGCTGCCTCTTGCGCTGGCGATCGTGGCCGCTCGTGCCGCAGCGCAGCCCCGAGTCCCGCTCGCCATGTTCGCCGCCGAGTTACGGGAGCCCGACGGGCGCCTGAATGCTCTGGACGCAGGGGACTCGGTCAGCCGGGTGCGGGAGGTGTTCTCCTGGTCGTACCGGACACTGAGCGCCGACGCCGCACGCCTCTTCCGGCTTCTGGGTCTCCACCCCGGACCCGATGTAGGAATCCGCGCCGCAGGCGGCCTGGCCGGTGTGCCGACGGCGCGGGCCCGGTCTCTGATGGCGGAACTGGCCGATGGGCATCTGCTCACCGAACACACCGCCGGCCGGTACGTCTTCCACGATCTGCTCCGCGCCTATGCGGCAGAACTGGTCGCCACGCAAGACAGTGACGAGTCCCGGCGCGCGGCGGTCCACCGGATGTTCGACCACTATCTGCACACCGCCTACACCGCCGACGGGCTGCTGACCCGCAGGCGTGACCCGATCACCCTGTCCCCCGCCCGGCCGGGTTCCGCCCCCGAGACACTCACGGACCACCGGCAGGCACTCGCGTGGTTCACTGCCGAGCATCCCGTCCTCCTCGCAGCCGTCGAGCAGAGCCCCGCCGACCTGGCCGCCCATGCCTGGCAACTCGCCTCGACCCTCAACACCTTCCTCGACCGGCAGGGGCAGTGGCCCGCGCTGGCGGCCGCCCACACCACCGTCCTGAACCTCGCCCGTCACCGGAACGACAGGACCGCGCGGGCCAACGCCCACCGCGGGCTCGGGCTCGCCGAGGACCGGCAGGGCCACACAGAGGAGGCCCACGCCCACTACTCGCTCGCACTGGAACTGTTCGACGAAATGGGCAACCATGCCGGCCAGGCCCGCATCCACCAGAACCTCGGCCGGATGTCCTCGGCACGCGGCGACTACCAGGAAGCGCTCGACCACGCACACCGGACGCTCGTGCACTACCGGGCCGTCGACGACCGGGGCGGCCAGGCCATCGCCCTCAACCATCTCGGGTGGTACCACACCAAGCTCGGGGACCACCGGCAGGCTCTCTCACACTGTCTGCGGGCCCTCGCCCTGATCCAGGAGATCGGCGACCCCAACGGAGAGGCCCACACCTGGGACAGCCTCGGTTACATCCGCCGCAGCCTCGGCCAGTACGGGGAAGCCGTCGACTGCTACAGGCAAGCCCTCGACCTGTTCCGCGTCACTGGCGACCGTCACAGCGAAGCCACCGCCTTCGCCTACCTCGGCGACACCCACCACGATGCCGCAGATTCCGACGCCGCCTACGACGCCTGGGCCCAGGCCCTGACCATCTTCGAAGAACTGGGCCACGCAGATGCGACCCCGCTGCGAGCCAAAATCCGCGAGAATCGCGGCAGAGTTCCGGAGGGACTGCAGAGCGCTGTGAAACTTCTCGATCACCGCTTATCGTCCTCCAACAACCGGAGAGCGGGAAAATAAATCCGGGGCACTGTCCCACGTTCGGGACGCTCTCGGTGATCTTCGGGGTGGCGGCACCAAAGGCGAAGCCTGCCGCGCAGCCCGGTCTGCGGTGTCGGCCGCATCGTCGCAGGTCTCGGCCAGGCGCAACCCGTGGCCGAGCCAGAACAACTCTCCTCTTTTGGCGGCCCACCGAGAGATCATGGTGTGCCGCGTGTTGTGTCAGTTCCTGGCTACGCCACGGGGCTCGGCCCGGGCTCTCGAACCCTGATCGGCTGGCGCGCGTTCCGCGTGGTCGCTCGGCGATGAAGCTTCGAGGTTCACCCAAGGTCGGGGGTGAACCCCGAAGCGCCTTCACCGGCTTGGAGCCTGGCGCTCCCCGGCCCCCGTCCCGGTCACGGTCCCGACGCGGTGGCCTCTAGGTGAGAATCCACCGCTCGTTGAAACTGCCGTCGGGACCGCAGCCGGCCATCGAGGGAACTGTGCCGTTGGCCACGGTGTTCGTCCAGAGGCAGAGCCCGCTTGCGGCGCTCTTTATCACGAAGAACAGAGCTGTGGGCTGCCCCACGGGGGTGGACGTAAGAGCGGTGCCCCATTGCTGGGTGGGCGCCGAGGTGTCGCAGGGCCTCATCACCACCGATCCCGCCCCCGACGGTGCGGTGATGCACCATTGCGTGTTCTGGTTGACGAACATGACAGTGCCGGTCTGGTTGTTGAACAGCTCCGCCCACTGCTGCTCGGCTCCGCCGGTGCAGTTCCACATCTGCAGCTTCCCGGCGTTCTCGGTGGCGTTGTCGAGACATGCCCTCGTGTTCAATATCCAGATTTCCGTGGTACTCGCGGCCTGTGCGGGTGTGCCGGCCAGGGCGATGCCCAGCGCGGCCAGTATTGCGACCACAAGCGCGAACAGTCTGCGCCGTTTGAACATACTTCTTCCGCCTCTTTCTCGTACTCACCGTTTGTCGGTGAGGATGATCGCGGCACCCACGTACGTGGCACCCCGTGAACGGAAGGGCGCACGTGCCGCGGCTTCGGATCGGTGTCGAGATGGCCGGTGCGGTTCGACCGGCCAGGCGTGGAAGCTTCGCACCAGGGGCTGAAACGGACCTGGAACCGACCTGAAACCGCAGTTCCCGGGTATTCCGGCCGCGCCGGAGCAGCCTGCGCGCATCCCAGTCGGTCGCCCCTCGGGCATGCTGGGCTGAGGGTGCTGCGGCCTGGCCCGCGCGCCGCATGGTGTCGAATGGTGCGTCGAACTTGATCACTCGGTTCGGTAACCGGCATACACCGAAGCGGCCTTCGGCTGAACATGTGCTCCGACCAAAGAACACACACGTCCAGCGCGAAGGCCGTGAGGATGAGTCTGCTGCATCGCGATGCCCTGAGAGCGTCGTTGGCTGAACTGCCATGCTTCCGGGGTGAGTTCTACTCCTGCCTCACCGCTCGTTCGGACGCGCTGTTCGAGCTGGCCGTTGCCGTGTTGTGCGGCGACGGGCCGGTGAAATCACTGGTCGAGCTGTCGCTGGTGGGCGGACACCGCCGCGGCCACGGAGGGCTCTACGCTGCGCCGGCCCGCGGCCGCATCGACACCGGCCGGCTGCGGCGGGCACTGGCCGCGGTGCCCCTGCCACGGGCTGCCGACGGCCGGCTGGTCCTGGCCATCGACATCACCTGCTGGCTGCGACCCGACGCCCACACCTCACCCCAGAGGATCCTGTGCCACACCTACGGCCGAGGCAAGGACCAGCACATCCCCGTCCCGGGCTGGCGCTACTCGACGTGTGCGCGCTCGAGCCCGGCCGCAGCTCGTGGACCGCCCCCTGAACGCACTACGTCTGGCACCCGGCGACGACACCGCCGTCGTCACCGCCCGCCAACTGCGCGATCTGCTGCAGCGGCTGATCACCGCAGGGCAGTGGCAGACCGGCGATCGGACATCCTCATCGTCGCTGACGCCGGCTACGACGCACCCCGCCTGGCCTTCCTCCTGCGGGATCTGCCGGTGCAGGTGCTGGCGAGGATGCGCTCGGACCGGGTTCCGCGCAGGGCCGTTCCGCCCCGCCAACCCGGGACCTGGGGACGTCCACCCCGGCACGGCGGTGAGTTCGTCCTCGGCCAGCCCGACACCTGGGGCACCCTGGACACCGAAACCATCACCGACACCCGTCTCTACGGCACCGCCACCGTCCGCTCCTGGGACCGGCTCCACGCCAGGCTGACCCACCGCTCCTCCTGGGCCGCGGCCGACGGCACCCTCCCCATCGTCGAGGGCACCGTGATCCGCCCGGACATCGACCACCTGCCCAGCGGTGCCACCCCCTGCCCGAAGATCCGCAGCCCCGAGGCCGCGGACCACTGGACCTGGCTGATCCTGGCCGCCTGCACCAGCCGCGGCTCGCCCGCCCACTGGCAGCCGATCTGCGACGGCCATGGGAAAGGTCGGTCTCCCCGGGCAGGCTCACCCCCGCCCGTGTCCGCCGCGGCTTTCGGCACATCCGCCCCAAGACCACCTGCCCGGCCCAAGCAACCACCCTACGACCTCGCCGCGCAGGTTAAAGATCAAGCTAAGGCGTGTACCGAAAACGGATCAAGATACTCGTTCTGGTCCTGCCCTGTGTCATGCGATGCTCACGTCATGACTGATCAACGCGAGGTTGCCATCGTCCGCTGGCCAGGTCAGGTCCCTTCCGCCCCGGTCGGGCCGGCAGAGCTGCTGGCGGCCTACCATCTGCAGACACAGGCCGAGAAGGGTGAGGCCGTCGCCGGTGTGGAGGGGTTGCCGGACCGATACCGGGGAGAGATCGCGAATCCACAGGCCGTGTTCGTCGACGATGTTGTACTGCTGGCGTTGAACGGAGACATCGCGGTGGGCTGCCTGGTGGTGACCGCCTCGGTCGACGGACGGTCCGAGGTCAAGAGGCTCTGGACGGACCCGGCGTTCCGGGGACGGGGCATCGCGTCCAGCCTGGTCAGCGCCGCGCTCGTGCATGCTGCGGAAAGCGGCGCCAGCGGGGTGCGGCTGTCGGTGTGGAAGTGGCGGGCAGGCGCGATCGCCCTGTACGAGCGGCTCGGATTCAGCGTCACCGAATCGTGGGACGAACGAGACCAGCTGGTCTGCATGGAACGAGCCGTGTGAGTGGTCACAGCCATTGGTCAGCCGCTGAACGGGGCCGAGGTGATCTCAGGCCGCGTAGGATGATGCTGTCCAGCATGCGGTCGCTGTCCGAGGCGGCGTTGGCCAGGCTCGCGCAGCAGATCGCGAGCAGCAGACCGCCCGCCAGCAGGGGCAGGCTCCGGTGGCCGGGGTGGCCGGGGTGGCCGGGGTGGCCGGGGTGGCCGGGGTGGCCGGGCGGCGGGGCCAGCAGGGCCCATGCCCTCTGGGGCACCGCCCCGCCGGTCGCGGGCAGCGCGACGGGACGCACCGGCGGATGCCAGGGCTGCGCGGCCCACGGCGTGGGCCGACGACCGTACGGTCACCGACCTGCTCGGCGGCCTCCTCGTCGGCCCAGCCCTCCAGGACGAAGTCGCCCGCGCGCCACCCGCCGCAGCAACGGGTTCGGTGCAGCCGTGAGCCGCCACACGCTCTGGAAGACGCGGTGACGCCCGCGCAGGTGCGCCCGCTCGTGGGCGAGCAGTGCCACGCGCTCAGCACCGCCGAGCCGCCGCAGCATCCTGTTGTAGGACGTGCCCGTGGGGGAGACAGCCAGGGCGTCACCTCGCCCGTCCATCCCGGCCGCCCGGCGACATGTGAGGCAGCGGACGATTCCCGAGCGGCTACTACATCACGTAAAGGCAGGGCGTACCGTGGTCGCGTCGCGGGAAGCGGGCAGTACTCCGCTCCGTGCCGGTGGTCGTCCAGTACACGGGGCCGCCCAGAAAACTGAGAACTGTCGCTGGAGTATCAAGGGTCGGCCTGTGGCTTTCATTGTGGTGTGTGAGGATGACGCAGCGGTCCGTGACGTCCTCAAGCGTGCACTCGAGCACGACGGCCATGCGGTTGCCGTCGCTTCCACCGCGGACAGCCTGTTGCGGCAGCTTGAGCCGCTCCCTCACCTGATCGTCCTGGATCTGGGGCTTCCGGACGCCGACGGCCGCGATGTCTGTCTGGCGCTGCGGACCCGTGGCGTCGATGCCCCGGTGCTGATGCTCACCGCTCTGGACGGCATGCATCACAAGGTGGGCGGCTTCGAGGCGGGAGCCGACGACTACATGACGAAGCCGTTCGACATTCCGGAGTTGCTGGTGAGGGTCCGCGCTCTGCTGCGCAGAACAACCGCGACGACCCCAGCGAGGGGCGTCGTTCTCGACCCGGCGAAACATGTCGTGACCCACGGTTCGACGAGCGAGAGCCTGACGCCGACCGAGTTCCGGTTGCTGGGCAGGCTCATCGCCTCGCAGGGTGACGCGGTACGCCGCCACGCCCTCGTCGCCGCGGGCTGGCCGCACGGCGCGCAGGTCAGCGACAACACCCTTGATTCGTTCGTTCGCCGGCTGCGGACGAAACTCGGTGCGCTGGGCGTGGCCGATCGCCTGGCGACGGTCCGCGGGGTGGGCTATCGATGGGAGTGACGGGTTTCCGCGGCCGGGTCGTCGCGCTGGCGGTTCTGATCGCGACGGCGGTGGTCGCTGTGCTGGTGGTGGTCTCGCACGTGCTGCTGAGCCAGGTGACCGACGCCGACGCGAACGCTCTGGCGCGCACACGTGCGGAGGCGGTGGCGGCGAACGTGGCCGTACGCGGTGGCCACGTCGTGCTGATCGAGGGCGGCAACGAAGCGCTGGACACGGTCTCGTGGGTGTACGCCGACGGGCACCTCATCGACGGAATCGTGCCGGGCAGCGTCCTCGACCGCGTTGACGCGCTCGTCAGCTCCGGACAGTCCCAGACCACCACCGTCGCCGGGCACCTTCTGTACGCCCAGCCCATCCGGCTGGAAGGCCACCACGTCATGGTGGTCGTGCGGGTGGATCTGACGCCGTACGAGACGTCGGAGCAACGCAGTCTGACGATGTCGCTCATGCTGGGCGGCATCGCGATCCTGCTCGCCGGCGTCGTCGCGTACCTGGTGGTGAGGCGTGCGCTGCGGGTGGTCCACGACATGGCCGCGCTTGCCGACGAGTGGGGCGATCACGAACCCGGGCGCCGATTCGACCTCGGTGTTCCGCGGGATGAATTCGGGGAGCTCGGGCGGACTCTCGACCGTCTGCTCGACCGCGTGGACAGCACGCTCGCGGACGAGCGCCGGCTCACCGACGAGATCGCCCACGAGCTGCGGACGCCCCTGACGGCCCTGCGGGGCGAGGCACAGCTGGCGCAGCTCTCCGGCCACCTGGTGGCACCGGAGTCCGTGCTGACCGAGGTCGACCGCCTGAACTCGGCGATCACGACGATTCTGGGTGCCGCCCGGACGCGGATCGACGGCGGCACCCGCTGTGATCTCGGGGCGGCGGCGCACCAGGCGATCGCCGGCCGCTCCATCGAACTCGCCGTCCCGACCGACGTCGACGTCGCCGTGGCAGCCGAACTCGTGGTGGCCGTGCTGTCGCCCCTGTTGGAGAACGGTCTGCGGCACGCGACTTCGCGCGTCTGGGTCACGGGGCGCATCCGGCCCCAGGGAGCCGTGATCGATGTCCTCGACGACGGCCCGGGGTTTGACCCGGCGGAGGTCGACCGGGTCTTCGAAGCGGGCGTGACCAGCGGCGACGGGCACGGGCTGGGGCTGGCCGTGGTCAAGCGTCTCGCCGCGTCCGCGGGAGTGGCGGTCCGTGCGATCGCGGCTGGTCACGGTCGCGTCGAGGTGACCTTCCCCACGGCGGAGGCGAACGCGATCGCGTAGTCAGGTTGTGTGCAGGTTGGCCGGGCCAGCCTCGGCGCATGACAACGACAAGCGAAGCCCGCACGCGCCGCAGCGGGCGGCTGATGCTGAACAAGGTTCCTGAGGTCACCATCTGGTTCTGGGTGATCAAGATCCTGTGCACGACCGTCGGTGAGAGCTTCGCCGACTGGATCAACATGAAGCTGGGCGTCGGCCTGGTGAACACGGCCTGGATCTTCACCGCGGTGTTCGTCGTGGTCCTGGGCGTCCAGCTGCGGCTGAAGCGGTACGTGCCGTTTCCGTACTGGCTGACCGTGGTCGTCGTCAGCGTCACGGGCACGCTCTACACCGACATCCTGACCGACCAGCTCAACGTGCCGCTGTGGATCAGCACCACGGTGTTCTCGGTCCTGCTCGCCGTGGTCTTCGGCGCGTGGTGGCTGCGCGAACGCACCCTCTCGATCCACTCGGTCAACACCCTGCCGCGTGAGTCGTTCTACTGGCTCACCGTTCTCGTCACCTTCGCGCTCGGCACCGCGACCGGCGACTGGACCCTCGAACTCACCGGCTGGAGCCCGGGGGTGTCGGTCCTGCTGCCGCTAAGCCTCATCGCGGCGATCACGCTGCTGTGGAGGTTCGGCGCGAACCCGGTGCTGTCCTTCTGGCTCGCCTACGTCCTGACCCGCCCGCTGGGCGCCAACATCGGCGACTGGCTCGCCTCCCCGAAGGTCGCCCAGCCGGGCGAGCCGACCGGCCTTGCGCTGGGCACCTTCACCACCAGCCTGATCTTCCTCGGCCTGATCCTGGCGACCGTCGTCTACCTGACGGTGACGCGTTCCGACGTGACCGAGACCTACGACGCCACGCACACCCCGCAGATCACCGCCGACCCGCGCAGGGAGCGCGTCGCGCTGGCGGGCTTCGGCCTCCTCGCCGTCGCCACCGTCGGCCTCCTGGTCTGGGCGCACGCTCGGCCGCACGTCGGCCCGGCGCCGGAGGAGGACGCCACCTCCACCGTTCACCTCGCCCCCGGCCAGGCCGTGAAGAAGTTCCCGTCCACGAAGGTCGACGCGCTGAAGGCACTCGCGTCGACCTCGCTCAGGGACGCGCAGTCGGGGAACGCGAACGGGGCCCACGCGGCTGCCCAGTCGCTGCGAGACCTCTGGGATGCCGACCAGGCCACGTTGCAGCCGCTGGACAACACCGGCTGGACCTTTCTCGACGCCCAGATGGACCAGGTCCTGAAGACCTTCGGCATCGACCACCCCAACCCGCCGATGTCACCGGCGCGGCAGGAGACCGAACTCCGCACCCTTCTCACGGACATGCGCTGACGGACCTGATCGGCGGCGCCTCTCCTGAGGCCACAGCCGTTCATGCTCTCGCGGAGCACGGGTTCCCGGACACGGTGGCAGCCGAGGCGTCCGCTTCCGAACGGGTGCTGCTCGAACTGCTGCGCCGTCCGACGGGCGTCACGGTGCGGACGGGTTGGTCCGGGCGGTGGACGGCGGGGCGGCCGACGCCGCCCGGCGGTCAGGTTGCGTTCAGGTGGTCCGTGGCACGGTCGGGTCTCATGGCATACGAGACATCGAAGACCCCGGCGGCCTCATCGGCCGACGCCGGGGTGTCCTCGGGCCGCCGGCCGCACTGGAACAAGGTGCCCGAGGTCACCGTCTATTTCTGGATCATCAAAGTGCTGTGCACGACGGCGGGTGAGGCCGCGGCCGACCTGCTCGACGAGAAGGCCGGGCTCGGCCTCACCGGACTGTCCGTGCTGATGAGCGCGCTGCTGGCGGTCGTCCTGGCCATACAGTTCCGCACCGCCTCCTACCACGCGGTCGTGTACTGGCCGGTCGTCGTGCTGGTCGGCATCGTCGGCACACTGGTGAGCGACGACCTCACCGACACCATGGGGGTGCCGCTGGAGGCCAGCTCCATCCTCTTCGCGATCGTGCTCGTGGTCGTCTTCTTGGTCTGGTACCGCCGCGAGCGGACCGTGTCCCTCCACAGCATCGACACGCCGGGCCGTGAGTCCTTCTACTGGGCCGTCGTCCTGCTCACCTTCGCGTTCGGCACTGCCGCCGGTGAGCTGGTGTCAGAGCGGATGAACTTCCGCCACTGGCTGTCCGCGGTCCTCTTCGGTCTGGTCATCGCCGCCGTCGCCCTCGCGCACTTCGCGCTCGACCTGGACGCGGTGGGGAGTTTCTGGACCGTCTACATCCTCACTCGCCCGCTCGGCGCATCCATCGGCGACTGCCTCTCCCGACCGGCCGGTGACGGCGGAGCCGGCCTGGGCACGGTCGTCACGGGCGCGCTGTTCCTCGGTGTCATCCTCGGCGTGGTGGTGTATCTGGCGGTGACCCGGAGGGACGTCGCGCAGCCGCAGCCCACCGTACGCCACGCCGCCTGATCAGGGACGGGGCAGGCATTCAGGATCCGTTCAGGTGGACGCTGCCAAGGTCGTTGATCGCGAACGCCTCGTCGAGGTCGCCCTCCGGCATGACGCTCGCCCCCACCGCGGACGAACGCCCTGCCCACGACCACAAAAGGAGCCCCCCACCTTGCAGCAGCCGAAAGTCGTCACCGACCTTGATGTCGCGAGCACGTCGAAGTCGGTGATGAAGAAACTGCCCGAAGTCACCCTCGCCTTCTGGATCATGAAGATCGCGGCGACGACACTGGGCGAGACCGCCGGAGACCTCTTCTCCCAGACCCTGAAACTGGGCTACTTCCTCACCACGGTCGTCCTGTTCCTGATCTTCGTGGTGACACTCGTCGTCCAGCTCAGGTCCCGCCGCTACAACCCGTTCTTCTACTGGACGGTCATCCTGTCGACCAGCATGGCCGGCACCACCATGTCCGACTTCATGAACCGCGACGCCAGCGCCAAGTACCTCTCGGGCGGCGCCACGTCGCTCGGCTGGGGACCGCAGGGTCTCGGTCTCGGCTACCCCACTGGGGCGGCGATCCTCATCTCGATCCTGCTGGTCATCTTCGCCGTCTGGAGGCTGACCGGCATGACCTTCCAGATCCGCGACATCGTCACCTTCCGCGGCGAGGCCCTGTTCTGGTCGGCGATCCTCGTCTCCAACACACTCGGCACATCCATGGGCGACTTCCTCTCCGACAGCTCCGGCCTCGGCTACGCCGGCGGCGCGCTGCTCGTGTCCGGGCTGCTCGCCGTCCTGGTCCTGCTGATGAAGGTGCCCGCGGTGCCGAACGTCCTGCTCTTCTGGATCGCGTTCGTCCTCACCCGCCCGCTCGGCGCCACCGCGGGCGACTTCCTGACCAAGCCGGTCGCCAAGGGCGGTCTGAACCTCGGCACAGCCGGCTCCTCCGCGGTCCTGCTGGCGATCCTTCTGGGTCTCATGGCCTACGCGCAGGTCCGCGAGCGCAGGACGGGCTGAACCCGCCGCACGGCAAGCGTGCCCGGCCCGCGGCGAGGCCCGCAGTCATCGGGCGTACGGGCGTACGTGGCACCCGACGGACGGCAGGGGAGGTGACCGCCGTGAACACGACCGCGAGCCTGCCGATCTCCCTGGGCGCAGCCGGTCCACACAACCGGTCATCGCCCTGGTGGTGTTGGCCGCCGCGGGCGCGATGCCCGTCACCCACCGGGCCACGCTGGACAGCGACACCGACCGACTGGCCGCCGCCGACGGGGAGTGACTGGTACTCGCCTGCCCCGCCGTGGTGGGCACCGGTGCGGGTGCCCGGGGTCGTGTCCACCAGGAACATGTACGCGGGTCGGCGCCGGTGCACCTGTCCTGCCAGTCCACGGAGACGCACGGCGCGCTGGGTCATGGTCGGCTGCGACGCGGTGAGGAAGGAACCGAGCGCGGCGACCAGGCCGACCGCGAGCGCGTTGTGCCGGCCAGTGCGGTCGGCAGCCGTCCGGCACGGTGGCGAGCCACTCCGGTCGTCCCTGTGGTGATCACGACACCTCGGCTACGCGCACCTTGCTCCTGACCCCGGCCAGGATGAGATGCCGTACTTCTTGTAGAAGCCGAGGTTCTGGGCGAGCTGATAGGGCAGGTAGATCTGCTTGTCGATGCCGCCGACCATGAGCTTGTCGCTCGGTGCGGAGCCCGAGAGCCGCTGCCTGCGGTGGTGCTGGGGAGTTGCCGGAACAAGCGCTGACCGCGCCGAGGGTCCGACATTGAGCCTGCTGCACCGGACACTGCGCACCGCGCACGACGCGCTGGCCGCCGCGGAAGCCGCCGAACGCACCGGGGTCTCCCGTGCCACGGCCCAGCGCTATCTCTCCTACCTGGTCAAGGAGGACATGGTCCGGCTCGAACTGCGCTACGGAGCCACCGGACGCCCCGAGCACCGTTACCGCGTCGCGCACTGAGCCGGATCAGGCCAGGGCGGCCGGAGTGAGACCGGCGTCGCGCGCCGCGTGGGCCACCGCGATGGCGGCGCGTCCACCGGTCGCCGCCGTCATCTCCGTCTGCTACGCCTCGGCCCTCGTCTGCGCCGTCCTCACCCTCCTCGTACGCAGTCGGCAACACGCTGGGGCGCACCATGTGGGACTTCCCCGGCGGCCGCACCGGCGGCAACCGGTACCTGGTGCTCGGCCTCGGATCCGGACATGCCGCTGACCTCGCGGCGCCACCCGACCGGGGCGACTTGATCCCCTACGGGCCGCTGCTGTCCGACGACGGCGCTACCTGGCTGGGCACGGCGGCGTTGCTCCGGGCACCCCGACCCGGACGCGGCACGCGCCATCCTGACCCGGAACCGGTACGCCGACATTGAGGTGCACAACTGGCAGTTCGGCGGTCGGCAGTCATAACCCCAGCGCGTCCGGGCGACGTTTACCGCCATCGGCGAATCCCTCGGATCGCTCGGCGTCCTCGCGTTTCACGGCACTCGTCGGAGCATGGGCATGTGAGAGGCGGCTCGCTGCTGAGCCCCTCCACGGTGGGGGGAAACACATCGCGGGGCCGGGGTATGTGGTGGTCGGGATGGCGGCCGCGGACGAGGACACCCTCATCGCCTTACAGGCGACTCCGGTCGGCGGTACGGGTGTTGCTCCTGGGCCTGCGCGACGACATTGCCGCTTGCCGCTCTTTCACCCTATGTGACGAGCCGACGGTTAGCCGCCGCAGCGCGGGGCAGAGGCACCTGTGAAAGGCGGTGATGATTGAGTGGACGAGAGGATCCGCAGGTATTTCATCCGTGCCTCGCTGATGGCGCTGCTGCTGGGAGCTGTGCTCGGCTTCGCCTCGGGAGGCGTCTTCGGCGCTCTGGTGGGCGCGGGAATCGGCTTTGCCCTGGCAGCAGGCGGCGTCCTGTATTGGGGTGAACACGGTGGTGCGCGCCGCCGTCAGCCGGCAGGTCAGGTGGCGTCAGAGCGTTCGGACGGCCGGCACCTCAGGAGGGCTCGCCGGGTTCCCCGCCAGAGGGCGGGGACCTCGACTGGTCGGCGGAACCCGAGCTACTGACCTTGCGAGCGTGGCTCGACTGGCGGCGATGGGGGCGTCGGACCGGCGCAACTCCGGTGGCGGCTGCCAGACCGTGGCGTGGCCTGGGCGAGCCGATGTCATCGAACCTCTTTCATCCTGTGCTGGCGGGTGAAAAGGGCTGGTCAGTGGGTGTGGTGACGAGGCAGGGCCCCTCGTCGTCGGCGTGGTGATTCCACTCAGCACACCGGCGTCCGAAGGGGCCCTGTCGGTTCCGTATCCTGCCGCGCTCGACGTCCCGCACGAGCTCGTTGAGCACGCTGCCTGGCTGCTGTACGAGCACCGTCCCGCGCGTAACACCCGCTGGCGGAAGCTCGGCTGCTTCGACCAGACGCTGCTCACGCTGGTCCACCTGCGTAAGAGGTCATCTCATTTGGCGAGTCGGCGGTAGCAGATGAGGGTGCAGGCGATGCTGGTGAAGGCCAGGAAGTGGACGGCCTTGCGTTCGTGGCGG
>NZ_JBFAXI010000081.1:0-39881 GCF_040680735.1 Streptomyces sp. NPDC051987
GCAGCGGAGGGCGCCCTTCTGCCATGCGTGCCGTGTGTCGGCCGTCCGTCAGCCGTCCTCGCGCCGCACCGACAGGAGGTCCTCCAGCTGCTCCTCACGGGCCTGGGCGGCCACGAACAGCAGTTCGTCACCCGCTTCCAGGGAGTCCTCGGGGGAGGGGGTGAGGACCCGGGTGCCGCGGATGATCGTGACCAGCGAGGTGTCCTCGGGCCACGCCACGTCGCCGACCTGGGTGCCGGCCAGGGCCGACTCCTCGGGCAGCGTCAGCTCCACCAGGTTCGCGTCGCCGTGGCTGAAGCGCAGCAGCCGGACCAGGTCGCCGACCGACACCGCCTCCTCCACCAGGGCGGACATCAGGCGCGGCGTCGAGACGGCGACGTCCACGCCCCAGGCCTCGTTGAAGAGCCACTCGTTCTTGGGGTTGTTGACCCGGGCGACGACGCGCGGAACGCCGTACTCCGTCTTCGCGAGCAGCGAGACGACCAGGTTCACCTTGTCGTCGCCGGTCGCGGCGATCACGACGTTGCAGCGCTGCAGCGCGGCCTCGTCCAGGGAGGTGATCTCACAGGCGTCGGCCAGCAGCCACTCCGCCTGCGGCACCCGCTCGACCGAGATGGCGGTCGGGGCCTTGTCGACCAACAGGACCTCGTGGCCGTTCTCCAGCAGCTCGCCCGCGATCGAGCGGCCGACGGCACCGGCCCCGGCAATGGCGACCCGCATCAGTGACCGCCCTCCTCTTCCGGACCCCCGGCGAAGGCGGCCTCGACCTTGTCGACGTCGTCCGTCCGCATCATCACGTGCACCAGGTCGCCCTCCTGCAGGACCGTCTGCGAGGTGGGCAGCATCGCCTCGCCGAGCCGGGTCAGGAACGCGACCCGCACCCCGGTCTCCTCCTGGAGCCTGCTGATCTTGTGGCCGACCCACTTCGGGGAGGCGTGCACCTCGGCGAGCTGCACCCCGCCGGTGGGGTCGCGCCACAGCGGCTCCGCGCCCGAGGGCAGCAGCCGGCGCAGCATCTGGTCGGCGGTCCAGCGGACCGTGGCCACGGTCGGGATGCCGAGGCGCTGGTAGACCTCGGCGCGCCGGGGGTCGTAGATCCGGGCCGCGACGTTCTCCACCCCGAACATCTCGCGGGCGACCCGCGCGGAGATGATGTTCGAGTTGTCGCCGCTGGAGACGGCGGCGAAGGCGCCGGCCTCCTCGATGCCCGCCTCGCGCAGGGTGTCCTGGTCGAAGCCGACTCCGGTGACCCGGCGGCCGCCGAACCCCGGGCCCAGCCTGCGGAAGGCGGTGGGATCCTGGTCGATCACGGCGACCGTGTGCCCCTGTTGCTCCAGGGTCTGCGCGAGAGCGGAACCCACTCTGCCGCAGCCCATGATGACGATGTGCACGACCGTCCTTCCGGTGTCCCAAATTTACTGCTCAGCCCCATCAGGGTCTCAGACCGAGCCCCAAGCTACACACGCACCGTCCCGGCCGGGCACCCCTCGGGCAGGCTCATCGGCGAGTGATGCTGCGCACGCTCCAGGCGGTGAGGATTCCGAGGCCGACGAGGGCGACCGTGGCACCGATCAACTCTGCGGTCGCGGGCATGGGACCTCCGAAGTGCGCGGACAGGCGGGGTCTGCCATCTAGGCACGGATCGGGCGTAAGCTACGGAATCCGCAGTTCCAGCCGTCGCCTTTTTCACTCGGGAGGCAGATCCCGTACCGCGGCTGGAGACCTGGCAGCTGGAAGGCCTACGATCCTCTCTCGTGTCCAAACTGACCGACGTGCCCAAACGGATCCTGATCGGGCGCGCTCTGCGCAGTGACCGGCTGGGCGAAACACTCCTGCCGAAGCGCATCGCCCTCCCCGTCTTCGCCTCCGACCCGCTGTCCTCCGTCGCCTACGCGCCGGGGGAGGTCCTGCTGGTCCTGTCCATCGCGGGCGTGTCGGCGTACCACTTCAGCCCCTGGATCGCCGTCGCGGTCGTCGTGCTGATGTTCACGGTGGTCGCCTCCTACCGGCAGAACGTGCACGCCTACCCGAGCGGCGGCGGCGACTACGAGGTCGCCACCACGAACCTCGGCCCCAAGGCGGGCCTGACCGTCGCGAGCGCGCTGCTCGTCGACTATGTCCTGACCGTCGCGGTCTCCATCGCCTCCGGCATCGAGAACCTCGGCTCCGCGGTCCCCTTCGTGGTCGAGCACAAGGTGCTGTGCGCGGTCACCGTGATCGTGCTGCTGACGCTGATGAACCTGCGCGGCGTGAAGGAGTCCGGCAAGCTCTTCGCTATCCCGACGTACGTGTTCGTCGGCGGCGTCTTCATCATGATCGCGTGGGGTGCCTTCCGGGGCCTGGTCCTCGGGGACACGATGCGCGCCCCGACCGCGGGCTACCACATCAGGGCCGAGCACCAGGGCCTCGCGGGCTTCGCGCTGGTCTTCCTCCTGCTGCGCGCCTTCTCCTCCGGCTGCGCGGCGCTCACCGGTGTCGAGGCCATCTCCAACGGCGTTCCGGCCTTCCGCAAGCCGAAGTCGAAGAACGCGGCGACCACGCTGGCCATGATGGGCCTGCTGGCGGTCACCATGTTCTGCGGCATCATCGCGCTCGCGATGACCACCAAGGTCCGCATGGCCGAGAACCCGGCCACCGACCTCGTCCGGGGCGGTGTCCCGATCGGCCCCGGCTACGTCCAGAACCCGGTGATCTCCCAGGTCGCCGAGGCCGTCTTCGGCAAGGGCAGCTTCCTGTTCGTCCTGCTCGCCGCGGCCACCGCCCTGGTCCTCTTCCTGGCCGCGAACACCGCGTACAACGGCTTCCCGCTGCTCGGCTCGATCCTCGCCCAGGACCGCTACCTGCCGCGCCAGCTGCACACCCGCGGCGACCGTCTCGCCTTCTCCAACGGCATCGTGCTGCTCGCCGGCGCCGCCGCCCTGCTCACGGTGATCTACGGCGCCGACTCGACCCGCCTGATCCAGCTGTACATCGTCGGCGTGTTCGTCTCCTTCACGCTCAGCCAGACCGGCATGGTCCGGCACTGGAACCGCCACCTCGCGGTGGAGAAGGACCCGGCCACGCGCAGCCACATGATCCGCTCCCGCGCGATCAACGCGTTCGGCGCCTTCTTCACCGGCCTGGTCTTGGTCGTCGTCCTGGTCACGAAGTTCACCCACGGCGCCTGGGTGGCGCTGCTCGGCATGTGCATCTTCTACGCGACGATGACCGCGATCCGTAAGCACTACGACCGCGTCTCCGAGGAGATCTCGGCCCCCGAGGAGCCCGACGACGACCTGGTGCGCCCCTCCCGGGTCCACTCGGTCGTCCTCATCTCCAAGATCCACCGCCCCACCCTGCGCGCCCTCGCCTACGCCAGGCTGATGCGCTCGGACACCCTGGAGGCGCTCACCGTCAACGTCGACCCGGCCGAGACCAGGGCGCTGCGCGAGGAGTGGGAGCGGCGCGGGATAGACGTGCCGCTGAAGGTCCTCGACTCGCCCTACCGCGAGATCACCCGGCCGGTCATCGAGTACGTCAAGGGCCTGCGCGCCCAGTCCCCGCGGGACGCGGTCTCCGTGATCATCCCGGAGTACGTGGTCGGCCACTGGTACGAGCACATCCTGCACAACCAGAGCGCGCTGCGGCTCAAGGGCCGGCTGCTGTTCACCCCGGGCGTGATGGTGACGTCCGTGCCCTACCAGCTGGCGTCCTCGGAGGCGGCCAAGGTCCGGGCGCGCAGGCGGCAGGAGTGGAGCGCGCCGGGTGCCGTGCGGCGTGGTCCGGCGGAGCACCGGCCGAAGGAGCCCAGCGGCAGTAACTAGGGGTTCGCGGGAGCACGTAGACTGGTGGGCTGTCGTCGGCCCTCGCCCGGGGCCGTTTCCCTCCCCCTTGATCTGGAGTCACCCCGCCATGCAGGCAGAACCGAAGAAATCGCTGGTGGGGACGGAGTACGAGGTCGAGGTCGGCCCGGTCGCGCACGGCGGCCACTGCATCGCCAGGACCGCCGAGGGCCAGGTGCTGTTCGTGCGGCACGCGCTGCCCGGCGAGCGGGTCGTGGCCCGGGTGACCGAGGGCGAGGAGGGCGCCCGCTTCCTGCGCGCCGACGCGGTGGACGTCTTGGAGGCGTCCAAGGACCGCGTCGAGGCTCCCTGCCCCTACGCCGGCCCCGGCCGCTGCGGCGGCTGCGACTGGCAGCACGCCAAGCCGGGCGCCCAGCGCCGGCTCAAGGGCGAGGTGATCGCCGAGCAGCTCCAGCGGCTCGCCGGCCTCACGCCCGAGGAGGCCGGCTGGGACGGCACGGTCATGCCCGCCGAGGGCGACAAGCTGCCGGCGGGCGAGGTGCCGCAGTGGCGGACCCGCGTGCAGTACGCCGTCGACGCCGACGGCAACGCGGGACTGCGCCGGCACCGCTCGCACGAGGTGGAGCCGATCGAGCACTGCATGATCGCCGCGCCGGGCGTCAGCGAGCTGGGCATCGAGGAGCGTGACTGGTCGGGCATGGTCTCGATCGAGGCGATCGCCGCGACGGGCTCCCAGGACCGCATGGTGATCCTGGAGCCCCGCCCCGGCGCCCGCCTCCCCCTCGTCGAACTCGACCGGCCGGTCTCGGTCATGCGGGTCGACGAGCACGACGGCGGCATCCACCGCGTCCACGGCCGCGCCTTCGTCCGCGAGCGCGCCGACGGCCGCACCCACCGGGTCGGCAGCGGCGGCTTCTGGCAGGTCCACCCGAAGGCGGCGGACACCCTGGTCACCGCGGTCATGCAGGGCCTGCTGCCCCGCAAGGGCGAGATGGCGCTCGACCTCTACTGCGGCGTCGGCCTCTTCGCCGGCGCCCTCGCCGACCGCCTCGGCGAGAAGGGCGCGGTCCTCGGCATCGAGTCCGGCAAGCGTGCGGTGGAGGACGCCCGCCACAACCTCGCCGAGTTCCCGCGGGTCCGCGTCGAGCAGGGCAAGGTCGAGACGGTCCTCCCGCGCACCGGCATCACGGAGGTCGACCTCATCGTCCTCGACCCGCCCCGCGCGGGCGCGGGCCGCAAGACGGTGGAACACCTGTCGTCCCTGGGCGCCCGCCGCATCGCCTACGTCGCCTGCGACCCGGCGGCCCTGGCCCGGGACCTCGCGTACTTCCGGGACGGCGGCTACCGGGTGCGGACGCTGCGGGCGTTCGACCTGTTCCCGATGACGCACCACGTGGAGTGCGTGGCGATCCTGGAACGCGCTGAAAAGGGCGCTTGACCTGTGGTTTTCTGATTTCTTTCGTCGGTCGACCTGTTGGGGAGATGAGCGGAAGGCTGCGTGGCGGTGGCGGAGCCCCTTGGTTCTTGCGGCCTGACGCCATACGGCCCCCTGCGCCCGCTTCACGTAACGAAATTCGTCGGGCTCCACCGCATTGATCGAAGACCGTTACGCCAGGTCCTCGCGGCCGCTTTCATGTGCAAACGGATGGTCATGCTGGCAAGTGGGGCTTGTGGCTCCTCGCGGCGCCGGCCTGCATGGGGATGATGCCTCAGCTCCGGCGTAACCGAGTTCCCCGTCACTGCCGGAAGTGCCGCTGTTCCCCGCCGTGCCCAGTCGCCGGCCGTCCGGGTGCCCGCGCCCTGCGCATGCCTGTGCAGTCTCAGGAGTGCGCCTGCAGCTCGTCGACCGAGTGACGTCGGCTGCGCCACCGGCCGCCCGGTACGCGCAGAGCATCCGTGAGAGTTACTACGGGCGGCGGGACGACGGCACCTGGGGGCACCTCCAGGGACGCGTGCGGCACCGCCGCGCCGAAGGGGTGCGGGGAAGGCCATCGGAGCCGATGCGCTGCTCGGCGGGGTGGCGGAGGATGGACGAGAGCCGGGCAGACGGGCGCAAAGTCGGCGCAGCGAGGAGGTGCGGCATGGCGAAATCGGTCGTCGTGGGAGTCGACGGCTCACCGTCCAGCCTGGACGCGGTCGAGACGGCGGCACACGAGGCGGTGATGAGCGGCGTCGGCCTGCGGCTGGTGCACGCCTTCGGGTGGCCCTCGATCCATCCACCGCCTGGTGGACCGTCTTGGAATCCCGCCAGGGCGGGGGTGCGTGAGCTGGTGGACGGCACGCTCGCCGAGGCCGGACAACGGGCACGCGAGATCGCACCGCGGCTGGACATCAGGCGCGAGGTCACTGTCGGCGAGCCGCTGATGGTGCTGGAGATCGAGTCGCGCACCGCCTCCCTCGTCGTGGTGGGCAGCCGCGGGCTGGGCGCGTTCGGCAGCCTGCTCCTCGGTTCCACCGCCGTACATCTGGCCGCGTACGCGCATTGCCCGGTGCTGGTGGTGCGGGGCCCGCTGAACCCGGCCGGTCCCGTCCTGCTGGCGGTGGACGGCTCCCCGGCAGGCGAACGCGCTGTCGAGTTCGCCTTCGCCGAGGCGAAGATGCGCGGTGCGGACCTGCTGGCCCTGCACGTGTGGAACACCTGGAGCGAACTGGCCTACGAGGATCCGAGCAACCCGCTGAACATGGTGGTCGACATCGACCGGCTCCGCGATGAGGAGCAGCGGCTGCTGGACGAGACCCTGTCCCCGTGGCAGACGCGCTATCCGCAGGTCACGGTGGAGCGTCGCCTGGTACGTTCCCGGATCCGCCCGGCGCTGATCGAGGCGAGTCGTGACGCGCAGCTGGTCGTGGCCGGTGCCCGTGGCCGCGGTGGCTTCACCGGCCTGCTGCTCGGCTCCGTGAGCCAGGCCCTGCTGCATCACGCGCACTGCCCCGTGGCGGTGGTCCGCGGCAGCAAGTGACCACCGCCGCCTGTTCGTCGGCGGGACTTCGGCGTCAGTACCGAGGAGTCGGCTATCGGCGACGACGGGCCGCTGCCGGGCGGGGCGTTGGGTCCTCCGGCCCTACTTCTGGGAACTGTGGCCCAGATCGACCGAGGTCTCACTGATCCATCCTGATGGCACTGGAGCAATCAGCCGAGGGAAGTGATCGGCATGATGTGGTACGGCGACGGATGGGGCTGGGGCGGCTGGATCGTCATGACGGTGTTCATGGTGCTTTTCTGGGCCGTCCTGATCGTCGGGCTCGTCGCACTTGTGCGCTACCTCACCGGTGCGCGTCAGCAGCAGCCCGGCCCCCCTCCACCGTCCGGCGAGGGCGGGTGGCAGGACCGACGGGCTGAGAACCTGCTTGCCGAGCGGTTCGCACGCGGGGAGATCGACGAGGACGAGTACAAACGCCGGCATGCGCTGCTTCGGGAGCACCGATGAAAGCGCATCGCCGCCGAGGAGTGCGGTCGGCGATCGCCATTGCTGCCGTTGCTTTGGTGCTGGGTGTCGCCACGACGGGTCTGATGGCCGCGTCCGGCTCCTTCCACAGGACGGGACCGGCCTCCTGGCGAGGGCAGAGCGCCCGATGCAGCGCGCCGGCCGCGGAGGGCAGTGCGATCGATGTGACCGTGTGGGACATGGGGCGCATGATGCGGGGCCCGAACGGGTCTGCGCCGGACAACGGCCGTCCCGGCTGGTACGGCATGGGCATGATGCGCTTGGCGGCCCACCCCGTGACGGTCCCGGCGGGAAAGGTGACCGTGCGGGTGGTCAATGCGGGCACCCTCGTCCACGAGGTGATCGTGTTGCCACTGCCGGGGGCCCAGGCTGCCGGCGAACGCGCCGTCGGCTCCGGCGGCCGGGTGTCGGAAGCAGGCAGCCTCGGCGAGGCGTCGCGCACCTGCGGCAGTGGTGCCGGAGACGGCATCGCCCCCGGTGCGGCGGCCTGGACCACGGTGACGCTGCGGCCGGGCCGCTATGAGCTGCTGTGCAATGTCCGGGGCCACTACGCGGCCGGGATGTACACAGAGCTGGACGTCACTCGGTGAGGGAATCGCCGGCTGCTGACGGCACATGGGGACGTCGTGGGCGCGCGGCACAGCGGCGGGCTCCCAGGGCGAGACGGCAGCCTCCCGAGTCGGTGAACATGGGTGTGGTGTCTCCAGGCGTGGTGGAGCACGGGACGTCGGTACGTTGAACCGCTGTCCCGGCAGGGTCAGTTGGCGAGAGTGAGCCCTGCCTGGGGATGGCCCCGCCGTACCACCACGTCCATGAGCACCGCCCCCTGGGGGCGGCGGCCGTTCCAGCCAAGCGAGGGCGACGGGCCTACGCGTCCAAGGTCAGGTCACCAGGGTACGACGCCGCTGTCGTCGATCAGCTGGCCGGTCGGGCCGTCGTCCGGCAAGGTCGCCGGCCGGGTGGCGCTCGCCGCGCCCTGCTCGTCAGCCGGCGCCGCCCGGGGCTCGGCAGGGCAGGTCGAGGGTGACGACTGCCCCGTACGCGGTGTTCCGGGCCTGCGCGGTGCCGCCGTGCGCGGTGGCCACGGCGTGGACGAAGGCGAGTCCGAGGCCGGATCCCTTGCTGGTGCGGCTCGCTTCGGCGCGGGCGAAGCGGTCGAAGGCCCGGGGCAGGAACTCGGCCGGGAAGCCGGGGCCGTCATCGCCGACGCGTATCCGCACCCTGCCGTCGCGGACGGCGGCTGTGACGCGGACGCTTGTGCTGCCGTGGCGCAGCGCGTTGTCGACGAGGTTGCCGACGGCGGGCACCAGCCAGCGGGCGTCGACGTCGACGGTCGTGTCGTCCGCGTCGATGTGCAGGCCGTACCCGGCACGCTCGGCGGTGCGCCGATGCGGGGAGACGGCGGTGTCGACCAGGTCGGCGAGTCGTACCGGCGCTCGGGTGATGTGGCTGGTGCCGCCGAGCTCCTCCAGGTCGAGGAGGGCGTCGGAGAGGTCGATCAGACGTTGCACCTCCGCGTCCACGGAGCGCAGGGTCTCGGTGAGTTCCTCGGCGGAGCGGGGGCGGTGCAGGGCGACGTCGACCTCGGCCCGCATCAGGGTGAGCGGGGTGCGCAGTTCGTGGCTGGCGTCGGCGACGAACCGGCGCTCGCGTTCGGCGGCTGCTTCCAGCTGGTCGAGCATGTGGTTGAGGGTGTGGCCGAGACGGGTGATCTCGTCGTCCCGGTCGGTGGGCACGTCCAGGCGCAGGTTCTGGGCACCGCCGGCGAGGGTGGCGGCTCCGACGCGGTAGCGCTCGACGGGGCGCAGGGCGGCGCGGGCGGTGCGGTAGCCGACGTAGGAGGCGGCGATCAGGGTCAGCCCGGAGGCGATGCCCAGCTGGGCGAGGAGTTCGCGCAGCGCCTCGTCGCGATGGCCGCGCCGGACGGCGGTGACCACGATCCTGGTCCGTCCGTCCGCCGTGACGCTTCCGGCCTGGAGGCGCAGCGCGTCCGGCGCGATCGGGAGCAGGGAGCCGACATCGCGGTGGACCGTGGTTCCGCGCATGACGACGCCGAGTTCGGCGGGGGTGAGCAGCGGTTCGCGGCGTACGGCGTCGCTGGAGCTCAGGACCCGGCCGTGCGCGTCCAGGACCTGCCGCAGGCTGCCGCTGGGGCCGGGCGGGAGCCCGGCGCCGGTGCGCACGGCCTGGTCGAGGCTGTGCCGGTAGGTGGTCAGGTCGTCGTTCAGCTGCTGGTCGAGGGCGGTCTGGACCCGCCAGTAGACCAGCCCGGCCGCTCCGGTCAGGACCAGGGACATGGTGACGGCGACGGCGAGCACCAGGCGTACGACGACGGGCAGCCGCCTGAACCACGCCCGGGGCCGGCCTGCCAGGGTCACGGGGTGGTCTCCAGACGGTAGCCGCGTCCGCGCAGGGTCGTGATCGTCGTACGGCCGAAGGCACGATCGACCTTGGCGCGCACCTTGGAGACATGGACGTCGATGGCGTTGCTGCGCAGGTCGGTCTGGCCGTCCCAGACCTCGTCGAGCAGCCGAACGCGGCTGACCACGCACCCGGCGTTCTCCATGAGGACCCGCAGCACGTCGAACTCCCGCCGCGCCAGGTCGAGTTCGTTCTCGCCACGCCAGACCCGTTGCTGGTCGAGGTCGAGGACGAGGTCCCCGACCTGGAGCCGGCGTGCCGTTTCGGGGCGGCGCCGGGATATCGCCCGCAGCCGGGCCAGCAGTTCCTCCATGGCGAACGGCTTGACCATGTAGTCGTCGGCGCCGGCGTCCAGCCCGGCCACCCGCTCGCTGATCGCGCCGCGCGCGGTGAGCAGGATCACCGGCACGTCGATGCCCTCGCCGCGCAGCGTCCGGCAGACCTCGACCCCGTCCATACCGGGCAGCATCACGTCCAGGACGACGGCGTCCACGCGCGCGTCACGGGCGGCGGCGAGCCCGGAGGGGCCGTCGTAGCGGCCCTCGGCGGTGTGCCCGGACTCGGTCAGGTAGCGGACGGCCAGGTCCGTGAGGCGTGTCTCGTCGTCGACGACCAGGTAGTGCATGCCGGTCAGGCTAACCAGCCACAGGCCACGGCAGGGTACCCGGGAAGGCTTCATGGTCTGTTCATGTGACATCCCTACCGTCGTTCAGGTCGCGGTGCTCCGCGGACCGCGACCGGTCCGTTGTCCGACGTGCCGTGACGGAAGGGACCCCCATGCTCGCATCGGTGCTCGCCGCCAAGGGCATCACCGACCACCTCACGGTCACCGATCTGATGATCCGTGGTGGTCTCGACGTCCTCGCCCTGCTGATCCTGGTCGGCCGGCTCTACCGGCGCCGTCCGAGCGCACCGGCGATGCCACTGGTGCTCGCCGCGCTCAACACCGGCCTGTTCGCCGCGATGAGCACGATCAGCTCCGGCAAGTTCCCGGCCGGCGTCGGCTTCGGCCTGTTCGGCATCCTCTCCCTGGTCCGGCTGCGCAGCGCGGCGTTCACCCTGCGCGACGTCGCCTACACCTTCGTCACCCTGGTCATCGCCCTGTGCACGGGGCTGCCGCACCGGCAGACGTGGCTCGTCGTGGCCCTGGTCGCCGCCGTACTGCTGGCGGTTCTGCTGGTCGACGACCCGAAGTCGTACGACCCGCCGACCCGGACCGTGAAGCTCACCCTCGACCGGATCTATCCGGAGCCCGCGCTCGTCGCCCACGACGTGGCGCTCCGCTTCGGCCAGGCACCGCTGTCGGTCGAGGTCGACGAGGTCGACTACGTCCGCGAGACCACCCGGGTCTCCGCCCGCTACCCCGTGCAGCCCGGCGAGACCGCGCTCGTTGCGCAGTCCGAACCGCGCGAGGAGCTGACGCTCTCATGACGTCCGCTCTCGCCTCCGCACTCGGCCTGTCCGGGCTGCGGGGCGCGACGCTGGCCGAGGTCGACGCCGCCGCCGCGCTCCAGCACCGCACCGACCGCAAGTACCTGGTCCCGCTCGACCGTGCCCGCGACGTCGTCGCCCGCCTCGCCGACAGCCACCGCGTCCTCGACCTCGGCGGCGGCCGCCGTACGACGAGCTACCTCAGCACGTACTTCGACACCGAGGAACTCGGCGCCTGGCGGGCCCACGTGCAGCAGCGCCGCCGGCGCTGGAAGGTCCGCACCCGCCTGTATGTGGAGGACGCACTGTGCCGGGTGGAGGTGAAGACGAAGGACGGCCGCGGCGCCACGGTCAAGCACGCCCTCCCGGTCCCGGCCGCCGCCTACGGCGAACTCGGCACGCGGGCCGGCGAGTTCGTCGACGCCGTGCTGCACGGATCCGGCATCCCCGTCACGGCCGAGGCGCTGGCCCCCACCACCGAGGTCCGCTACGTCCGCGCCGCCCTCGCCGACCTCGACCACGGCACCCGCGTCACCCTTGACGGCGCCCTCACCTGCCACCGGGGAGGCCGCACCGCCGTGCTCGACTCCGGCCACGTCCTCGTCGAGACCAAGGGAGGCACCCGCCCCGCCCCCGCCGACCGGTTGCTGCTGAGCCTCGGCGCGCGGCCGGTCTCCCTGAGCAAGTACATCGTCGGCCAGTCCCTGCTCACCCCCGGACTCCCCGACAACGACGTACGCCGCCTCGCCCGCGCCCACTTCACCACCGAGACGCATCCGCTCCGCGAAAGGATCCCCGCCGCATGAACGCCCTGCGCGGCATCACATGGCCGTACGCCCTGATCGCGCTGCTCGCCGTCGCGGCCGTCTCCGTCGGTGTGCTGCGACCGGAGTGGGTCGCCGCCGCCACCGTCACGAAGAAGCCCGGAGCGACGGAACGGATCAAGCAGGACCTGCCGCCGAAGCTCTTCACCGACGCCGAGATCGCCCCGATCGGCAGGGAGGCGGCGGCCCAGCGCACGAAGGCCGATTCGCTCTTCGCGCAGTGGACCGCGCAGCACGGCACCACACGCGACGACAAGGCGTTCACCGCGTGGGCCGCCGCACAGGTCCCCGCGCCCCCGTCGGCCGCACAGCGCACCGCGGAACTCCGCCAGGTCCAGGCCCTCGCCAAGGCCCGCACGGCGGCGGGGAGGAAGGCCGCGACCTGGCTGGAACTGCACGGCAAGAAGGACATCTGGAAGCTCTACCTGCACGACCAGCGCGAACTGGTCCCCGCCACGCAGGGTACGGCGGAGAAGGCCGAGCTCAAGGCAGCCCTGAACCTGGCCAAGACGATCAGCGACCGACTGGCGGCCAAGGACAAGCAGCCGGCCCCGTTCGTCCTGGACCCGACCCTGCGCCCGGAGAAGCAGATCAAGCCCGGGGCGAAGGGCCCGTACTCCTACCCCTCCCGCCACGCCGCCCGCGCCGCAGCGGCCGTCACCTTCCTCGGCGCCCTCACACCCCACCGCGCCGCGGACTACGCGTGGATGCGGGCCGAAGTCCTCTACTCCCGCCTCTACATGGCCGGCCACGTCACCAGCGACCTGACCGCCGGAACCCTCCTCGGCGACCTGATCGGCGACTACGAACTCGCCGTCAGCGGACACTGGCACCGCTGAGCCTCGTGGTCAGAGCCCGCCGGTGTTGAGCAGCCGGTTGGGGGTGTCGGAGCGGACGCCGTGCAGGACACCGGGGGTGGCCGTGTGGTCGAGCCAGACGTGCACCTGGTGGGCCGTGGCGTGCGGGTGTGCCGACAGGTACAGCGCGATCACGCCGGTCGCGTGCGGCGCGGCCCAGGACGTGGCGCCGTCGTCCTCCGTGGTCGTACCGCCGCCGGCCAGGGCGGCGGTCACCTTCTGGCCTGGGGCGTACAGGTCCACGCAGCGTCCGTAGCCCGAGCCGTAGGAGCCGCCGTCGCTCCACGGGCGGTCGTCCGGGGTGGAGGCCGCGACGACGATCGTGCCGGGGACGCCGGCCGGGGAGTGCCTGCAGGCGTCGTCGTGGAAGTTGCCGGCCGACACCACGGTCGGGATCCCCGCGTCGACCATCTTCTTCACGGCGGACTCCAGGGCCGCCGACCGGTGATCGAGGTTGAGCGACATGTTCACCACCGCGGGCTTCTGCGCGTGCGCGGTGACCCAGTTGACCGACTTCACCAACGCCGCCTCGGCCGCCGTCGGCGAGCCACCGCCCTCGCTCTCGCACAGGACGCCCTGGACCCGTACGAGCTCCGCCTTGGGCGCCACCCCGTACTTCGCTCCGCCGATGATGCCCGCGACGAACGTGCCGTGGCCTGTGCCCGCCTCGCTGAAGCAGTCACCGGAGTCCTTCGGGCCCACGAAGTCGGCCCCGAGGTGGGCCCGTCCGCCGAACTCCTTGTGGCCGATGTCCATCCCGGTGTCGATCACGTAGACGTGCACGCCCTTGCCCGTGGCGGTGGTGGTCAACTTCCCGTTCAGGGGCCGCGACCGCTGGTCCAGGATGTCCAGGTTCCACGGCACGTGACGGGTGACGGATGGGGCTGCGGCCTGCGCGACGCCCGACAACGTCCCCACGGAGCCGGCAGACGCGGGCGCCGAGCCTGACCGCGCCCCGTTCCCGGAGGGCGGCACGGACCGCGCCGACCCGTGCACCGGGACCGCCCCGCCGCTTCCGCCGGAAGCCGCGCCGGTTTCCCCGCGGCAGGCCGAGGTCCCGAGAACCGTCGCCATGGCCACCACCACGAGACCGGTCTTCGTCACGTTTCGCTTCACGATGTCCCCCGCCGTCCTGCTCCGCACACAGTCAGCGCACAAGACGACCACATGGGGCGCGCGGTTCCGACGGGGCATGCGGCAGCCGCTCACCGTCGCTTCCGTCCCGTTCGGCATCCGGCCGTCGAAGACCAGCCTCAGCGTTGGGCGGCCGCGCCGAGAGCGCGCAAGGGCGGCAAGGGCCGACCTGCGGGCCGACTGCGCCGGAGCGAGCGTTCCCTCCAGAGCGGCGATCTGCAGTCGGGTGTGGGTGGTGCCGGCGGCCAGTCGGGCCCGTTGCCCTTCCTTCGCGCGGTTTCGTATGTCCGCCGGCGTCGCCTCGACGACACGCTTGCGCCGGTGGGCCGCACTGTGTGCCGTGCGGTGGTGGGGTCAGTGGTCGAAGTAGCTGAAGTCGCCCACGGTCCAGGCACTGACGTCCTCGATCGCGACGCGGTACATCCCGCCTGTCTCCGGGATCCCCACCGCACCTTGCAGGATCCGGGCGACGTGGAAGTGCAGATGCGTGGGCGGTCCGTCCTTCCTCGCGGGGGTGTCGAAGACGGCGGAGAACGCGCCCAGGTCGGCGGAGTCCGTCAGCACCTCGGACACCCTCTGTCTCCACATGGCTCCCGGAGCCAGCCGACCGGTGATGACAGCACCACTGGTGACCACGGTCAGGGTCATCTGATTGCTCTGCCCGGATTCCACGAGGGCGGCTATCGCCACGAGCAGCTCGTCAGGTGTCGGCATGGGACGGGATTCTATGCACTGGCGCGCCCCGGCGGCTCGGACGATCGCCCAACGATCGCCCGACCGGGCGAGACGGGCGCACACGGCTCCTCGTTTCTCATGGCGTGGTCACTTCATGTCCGCCAGGGCACCGTCGGCGCCTGCGGTGCCGGCCGTCCCCGCTCCGGGCGAGCTCCGACGGCCCGGGACGCGGACGGCCGTGTCGACGTCGGCGAGGACGACCGCGCTCTGCTGCACCTGCTGCACGCCGGCCTGAAGGACGAGACCAGAGCCCGCCAACTCGGCCTCAGCGAACGGACGTTGCGCCGCAGGACAGCCGACCTGATCACCCGCCTCGGAGCGACGAGCCGATTCCGGGCGGGGGCGCAGGCGGTGCGTCGCGGGTGTGCCGCCGGTGCAGCTTTCAGCGGTGAGTCGCCGGTCACCCGCATGCGCGGTTACCTGGAGAAGAGCATCCCTTCCAGCGGACGCAAGGAGTCCCCCCATGCGCGGAGCAGTGATCCACGCCCCCGGCGACGTGCGCTTCGAGACCCTGGACGACCCGAAGATCCTCGACCCCACCGATGCGGTCATCCGTACGGCCGTCACCTGCGTGTGCGGCACCGATCTGTGGCCCTGGCGCGGCCTGGACGCGACCGACGGAGCCCACCCCATGGGCCATGAGTACATCGGCTTCGTGGAGGAGGTCGGCAGCGAGGTGACGGCGGTCAGGCCCGGCCAGTTCGTCGTCGGCTCGTTCGCGACCTCGGACAACACCTGCCCGAACTGTCGCAACGGCTTCCAGTCCAACTGCCTGAGCCGCGAGTTCATGAGCACCTGCCAGGCCGAGTACGTGCGCATTCCCAACGCCCAGGGCACCCTGGTCGCCACCGACGAGGTGCCCGGCGAGGAGTTCTGGCCCGGCCTGCTGGCCGTCTCCGACGTGATGGGCACGGGCTGGTGGGCCGCCGACGCCGCCGAGGTGAAGCCAGGTTCCACCGCAGTGGTCGTCGGCGACGGCGCGGTCGGCCTGTGCGCGGTGATCGCCGCGAAGGAGATGGGCGCGGAGCGGATCGTCGCGATGAGCCGCCACGAGTCCCGGCAGAAGCTCGCCCGGGAGTTCGGCGCCACCGACATCGTCACCGAGCGCGGCGAAGAGGGGGTCTCCCGCGTCAAGGAGCTGACCGGCGGCATCGGCGCCGACGCGGTCCTGGAATGCGTCGGCACCGCTCAGGCCATGCAGACGGCCCTGCGCTCGGCCCGCCCCGGCGGCAACGTCGGGTTCGTCGGCCTCCCGCACGAGGTGGCGGTCGACGGCGAGGAGCTGTTCTTCTCCCACGTCGGCCTGCGCGGCGGCCCCGCTCCCGTGCGCCGCTACCTGCCCGACCTGATCGACCGCGTCCTGTCCGGCCGGATCGACCCGGGCAGGGTCTTCGACCTCACGCTGCCCCTGGAGCAGGTCGCCGAGGGCTACCGGGCGATGGATGAGCGCCGCGCCATCAAGGCCCTGCTCAAGCCCTGACCCCGCGCAGGAGGGCCGGCTGGACGCGGGCCGCTCGGCGAGCGGCGTCTCAGCGGTTCGTACCGGAGTCGTCGGCGGCGTCGCCGTCGTCGTCCGAGGAGTTCCGCTGCCTCGCGCCGCCCGCTGCGGAGCCGTCCGCCTGCTCCTGCAGCAGTTCGATGAGCGCTGCGTCCGCCCTTTTCTGGTCCTCCTTCGTCAGTTCGACCGGTGCGTTGTTGTACACGGTGTAGCGGTCCGGATCGACGATGTTGGCGGCCCGCAGGGTGAACGTCAGCAGGCGGCGCCACCCCTTGCGGTGGCCGACCCTCGCCTGCAGCTGGACCGTGTAGTCACGGGCCTCCGGCAGGAACCCGGAGAAGGGTGCCTCGAACTCGACGAAGATCTGCTGCGCCTGTCTGCCGGGAATGACGAAGCCGGCCGGCAGCCTCGCGTCGTCGTCCGGTCCCGGCTGCAGCCGGGACCGCGTGGACACCCACAGCAGCGGCAGGTAGGAGGCGGGCTCCTCGGGGAAGGTCAGGACAAGATCCTGTACGACTATCGGCTTGGGGCCGGTGTTGTGCAGGACGATCGGGAGCCGCAGGCGGGCCGTGGAGGAGTGGATGATCGCTGCGAAGGCATGCGGCTCCCACGTCTTCAGGCGCCCCTGCCTGGCGTTGAGCCACCAGAACGACGCGACGGTGAAGACCAGTGCGCAGGTCGACACCACGCCCGCGCCGGTGAGTGGTGAGGACGCGGCCAGATCGGTCGCGGCCGTCAGCGGAACCACACGTTCAGTGTGCCAGCGACGGTGCGCGCTCGCTAACAGGACTCAGCAGCCTGCGCGCCGCCCGTGAGAAGGTGGGCGCCGCCGAGCCGGCCCTTGAGTGGGCCCAAAGGTTCTGGTCGGCGGTGGGTGCGCCAGTAGCGGGCCTGGCGGGCCGGTTCGCCGTCGGCCGTGCGGGCTGGGGCGCCGAAGGAGGGTTCGGCGGGATCCGCTCGGGCGGTGGTCGTGGGGTGGCGATTGCCGGCTGCCCGCGGGTGCGGCCCGTCTCCGGCGGTGCGGTCTCGGCCGCGACCGCGGGCGGCGTCAGGTGTCGAACGTCCAGCGGCGCGGGGTGCTGTCCTCGCGGAAGAAACGGCCGTCGCGGTAGAAGAGGCCGTCGCAGTCGTGCCGGGTGGCGTTCCCGCGGGTGTGGTCGAGGTGCCAGCCGTGGGTCTCGTCGCAGGTGTACCCCTGTTCCAGCAGGTAGCCGACGCCGTGGTCCCAGGCGTGGGAGGCGGCCTCGGTCCTGACGGCCGGGTGCGGGGCGTGTGCGGAGGCCGGGGCTGCGGCCGCGGCGGCGCCCCCGGCGCCGAGGACGGTGGCGCCCGTGACCGCCACGGCGGAGACGGTGACGACGATGCGCTGCGCGAGCTTCTTCATGATCTTCCTTCCTGGTGGCCAGTGGTTCCATACGTTGTATGGAATCCCGCTGCCATTATTGCCATACGACGTATGGAAATGTCGAGGTGAGGAAGGCCACTGGGCGGCCGACGGCAACGGCAGAGGTCCTGACCTCTGGGTGAAGTGAGCGACGAAGTGGGGCGCCGTGTACCCCGTCAGGGAGGGTTCGAGGGCGGGCCGTACCGCCTTGAGGTCCCTCGCGGTCTCCTCGGCGGCCGGTCCGAGCCCGTGATGGAGCAGCGGCGCCGCGAGACGGTCGAGGGCGCCGCCGTTCGGCGCGGGCGCGGCGAGGGCGCCGCCGAGCCGGCGCAGTTCGAACGCGGTCAGGCCGGGCCCCGCGTGCAGGGGCCACCGCCCGTACGAGGAGATGCCGGTCGCGTCAGTCGCCGGTGACGCCCCGGCTCACACGTTCCGCCGGTACTGGCCGCCGACCTCGAAGAACGCCTCGGTGATCTGCTGGAGGGTGCACACCCTGGCGGCTTCCATGAGGACGGCGAAGACGTTGGCGTCGCCGACGGCGGACTCCTTGAGCCGGGCGAGGGCCGGCCCGGCCTCCTCGCGGTGCGCGTCGCGGAACTCGTGCACGCGCCGGAGCTGGGAGGTCTTCTCCTCCTCGGTGGCACGGGCGAGGGTCAGGCCGGTGGGCTCGGCGTCGCCACCGGGCCGGCGGAAGGTGTTGACGCCGATGACCGGCAGGGTGCCGTCGTGCTTGCGCTGCTCGTACAGCATCGACTCGTCCTGGATGCGGCCGCGCTGGTAGCCGGTCTCCATCGCGCCCAGCACACCGCCGCGCTCGCTGATCCGGTCGAACTCGGCCAGCACCGCCTCCTCGACGAGGTCGGTGAGCTGGTCGACGACGAAGGAACCCTGCAGCGGGTTCTCGTTCATCGCCAGGCCCCACTCACGGTTGATGATCAGCTGGATGGCCAGGGCCCGGCGGACCGACTCCTCGGAGGGGGTGGTCACCGCCTCGTCGTAGGCGTTGGTGTGCAGCGAGTTGGCGTTGTCGTAGATGGCGGTCAGGGCCTGCAACGTGGTGCGGATGTCGTTGAAGTCCATCTCCTGGGCGTGCAGCGACCGTCCGGAGGTCTGGACGTGGTACTTCAGCTTCTGCGCGCGCTCGTTGGCGCCGTACTTCTCCTTCATGGCGACGGCCCAGATGCGGCGGGCGACCCGGCCGAGCACGGTGTACTCCGGGTCCATGCCGTTGGAGAAGAAGAACGACAGGTTGGGGGCGAAGTCGTCGATGTGCATGCCGCGCGCCAGGTAGGCCTCGACGTAGGTGAAGCCGTTGGCGAGGGTGAAGGCGAGCTGGCTGATGGGGTTCGCGCCCGCCTCGGCGATGTGGTAGCCGGAGATGGACACCGAGTAGAAGTTGCGGACCTTCTGCTCGATGAACCACTCCTGGATGTCGGCCATCATCCGCAGCGAGAACTCGGTGGAGAACAGGCAGGTGTTCTGGCCCTGGTCCTCCTTGAGGATGTCGGCCTGCACCGTGCCGCGCACCGTCGCCAGCGCGCGGGCGCGCAGTGCGGCCGCCTCCGCGGCCGAGGGGGCGCGGCCCTCGGCGGCGTGGAACTTCTCGGTCTGCTGGTCGATGACGGTGTTGAGGAAGAACGCCAGCACGGCGGGGGCCGGGCCGTTGATCGTCATCGACACCGACGTCGTCGGGTCGGTCAGGTCGAATCCGGCGTAGAGCGCCTTCATGTCGTCCAGGGTCGCCACCGAGACACCGGAGGTGCCGATCTTGCCGTAGATGTCCGGGCGCCGGTCGGGGTCGCGGCCGTAGAGGGTGACCGAGTCGAAGGCGGTGGACAGGCGGGTGGCCGGCTGGCCCTCGGAGAGCAGGGCGAAGCGCCGGTTGGTGCGGAACGGGTCGCCCTCGCCGGCGAACATGCGCGCCGGGTCCTCGCCGTCGCGTTTGAAGGGGAACACCCCTGCGGTGAACGGGAAGTGGCCGGGCAGATTCTCCGCGCGCCAGAACCGCACCAGCTCCCCGTGGTCGGTGAACGCCGGCAGGGCGACCCGGGGGATCCTGTTGCCGGACAGGGACTCGCGGGTCAGCGCGGTGCGTGTCTCCTTGTCCCGGGTCTTCACCACCTGCTCGTCACCGGAGTACGACGCCACCACCGCGGGCCAGTTGCGGAGCTGCTCGGCGACCGCGACCGGGACGCGCCCGCGGGCGTCCGCGAGCAGGGACTCGACGTTCGCGCTGTCCGCGCCGGCCGCGACCAGCTCGTCGCGGACCGCGTCCAGCCGTTGGACCCGGCGGGCGGCGGCGACCAGGTGCTCCGTCTCCGCGTGGTACCCGCGGACGGTCTCGGCGATCTCGGCGAGATAGCGGACCCGGCTCGCGGGCACCACCTGCCGGATGCCGGAGGAGTGACGTACCCCGACCGAGGGCAGCGCGCCCTCGCCCACCGGCAGGCCCCGTTCGGCCAGCGCGGCCCGAAGATGCTGGTAGAGGGCGGTGACCCCGTCGTCGTTGAACGTGGCCGCCGACGTCCCGAACACCGGCATGTCCTCGGGCCCCTGGTGGAACGCCTCACGGTTGCGCACCAGTTGCCGGGCCACGTCCCGCAGCGCGTCCTTGGCGCCGCGCCGCTCGAACTTGTTGATCGCCACCACGTCGGCGAAGTCCAGCATGTCGATCTTCTCGAGTTGCGAGGCCGCGCCGAACTCGGGCGTCATCACGTACAGGGAGACGTCGACGAAGGGCACGATCGCGGCGTCGCCCTGGCCGATGCCCGGCGTCTCCAGGACGACCAGATCGAAACCGGCGGCCTTGACCACGTCGATCATGTCCGTCAGGTGTTCGGGCAGTTCACGGTTTCCCCGGGTGGCGAGACTGCGGAAGAAGATGCGGTCCCCGTCCAGGCAGTTCATCCGGATCCGGTCGCCCAGCAGCGCGCCGCCGCCCCGTCGGCGGGTCGGGTCGACGGCGAGCACGGCGACGCGCAGCCGGTCCCGCTGGTCCACGCGGAACCGGCGCACCAGTTCGTCCGTCAGGGAGGACTTGCCGGAGCCGCCGGTACCGGTGATGCCGAGCACCGGCACGGTCCCGGCGGTGGCACCGCGCAGCTTCTCCATGAAGCCCGCGGGGAGCTTGCCGAGTTCGGCTCCGGTGAGGGCGCGGGCGAGTGCCTGCCGGTCCCCGGCGAGCACTTCCGCGGCCTCGGCCGGCGCCCGGTCCCAGACGTCGAAGTCGCAGTCCCGGATCACCGAGTTGACCATCCCGGCGAGGCCCATGCGCTGGCCGTCCTCGGGGGAGAAGATGGTGACACCGCTCCTGCGCAGGCGGTCGATCTCGTCGGGCACGATCACGCCGCCACCGCCGCCGACCACGCGGATGTGGTCCGCGCCGCGGTCGCGCAGCGACTGGACGAGGTACTCGAAGTACTCCACGTGGCCGCCCTGGTAGGACGAGACGGCCACCCCCTGGACGTCCTCCTCCAGCGCCGCCTCGGCCACCTCCTGCACCGAGCGGTTGTGCCCGAGGTGGATCACCTCGGCCCCCTGGGACTGGAAGATGCGCCGCATGATGTTGATCGACGCGTCGTGGCCGTCGAACAGCGCCGAGGCGGTGAGCAGGCGGACCGGCTGGTGGGGACGGTGCAGATCACGCATGGATGCCCTCTCGGCGGTTCGAGCGACGTACCGGACGGTAAAATAGTAGGACGTCCTAGTAAATCCTCGCCGCGTGATGCCGCCCACACCCGCCGAGGCGACCGCGCACGACCGTTCCCGGCCGTGCTGCCCGCGCCGCCGAGGAAGCGGCGCGCCCCAGGGGCGGAGGGCGTGCCGAGCGCGAACGGTTGGCGGCGCGGTGAGGCGGCCGGGTCCGGTGTGGCTGGCGGGATAGGTGGGGCAAGGGTCAGGAGCAGGCCGGTGCCGGTGTCGGTGCCGGGGTGAGTTCGGCGCGGCCGAACAGCAGGGCGTAGCCGGAGGGGAGCCGGCGGAGGATACGGGTGAGCAGGTCGGGGCCGGCGCAGGCCGCGACGGCGCACAGGACGGAGCCGGTGTCCCAGCGGGTCGTGGCCTGTGAGGCACCGGTACGGGCGGCGAGGTCCTTGACGAAGGCCCAGCCGGTCAGCGGCTGCGCGTCGGGGATCTGGGCGGTGAGGACGCATGCCGCCTCGAAGGGCAGGCGGGCGGCCAGCTCGGCGCGTTCCTCGCCGGTCAGCTGGCGGCCCAGGCCCGCGAGGACCAGGCGGACGGCTTCCTCGGCCTTCTCGCGGGTGGGGTAGGCGCCGTCGTAGCGGACCTTCTCCAGCATCTGCTCGTACGCCCGTCCGTAGGGCTGCTGGAACGGCGCGCGTCGGTCGGACATCACTGCGGTGGTTGCCTTTCTGTCACCAGGGTCGTGGTGCCGGTGTGCGGTCACCGGGGGTGGAGGGCGGGTGGACCGGGAGGCGGAGAGCAGACGCGCCGGTGTCCCGGGCCCGCCGTCGGGTCTGGGTGCGGAGGACGGGCGAGGGGGGTCGGTCGCCCGTCCTCCGCCGTGGTCGGTCCTCGGCGGTCCGGCTCAGCCGGAGATCTCCTTGCGGCCGGATCCGACACCGATGCTGACCTTGCGCGGCTTGGCGCGCTCCGCGATCGGGATGCGCACCGTGAGCACGCCCGCCTCGTAGTCGGCCTGGATGTGCTCGGTGTCCAGCGTGTCGGCCAGCACGAGCTGGCGGGAGAAGACGCCCAGCGGTCGCTCCGACAGCTCCAGCTGCACGTCGTCGGCGTTCGCCGCCGGCCGGCGCTCGGCCTTGACGGTCAGCATGTTCCGTTCGACGTCGATGTCGATCGCGTCCGCGGTGACGCCGGGGATGTCGAAGGCCACCACGTACGTGTCGCCCTCGCGGTAGGCGTCCATGGGCATCGGGGACGGCCGGGACCAGGTGCCGGGGCCCACCAGGTGCTGCGCCAGCCGGTCGAGCTCGCGGAAGGGGTCAGTGCGCATCAACATCGGAAAACACCTCCAGAGGGTTCGGGCAGTTGCTGCCAATGCGCCTCACTGAATCCGTTGTAACATGTCATCCGATGGATGACAAACGAAGTGTCGTCCGAAGGATGACAACCCGAGGGAGGTGCCCATGACCCCGGCCGACCAGCCGGCTTCACCCAGCGCCGACGCGAACAGCCCGGCGTCGTTCTTCGCCGCCGCGACCGCCCTGGAGGCCATAGACGACGCCCTGCGCGCCGCCCGGCACGCGGTTCCCGGCACCCCGGGCGCGCACGAGATCGGCCCGGACCAGGCCCTGGCCTCCCTCCTGCTGCTCCGGCAGGTGCGCGAGCGGCTGGCCGGATGGGAGACCGGCCTGATCGAGACCGCCCGGGACGCCGGAGCCAGCTGGGCCGAGCTCGCCCACCCCCTCGGCGTCGCCAGCCGTCAGGCGGCCGAACGCCGCTATCTGCGCGGCCGTCCCGGCCCGGCCGGAACCACCGGCGAACAACGCGTCCAGGCCACCCGCGAACGCCGCGCCGCCGAACGCACCACCGCCACCTGGGCCCGCCGCAACGCGGCCGACCTGCGCCGCATCGCCGGCCAGATCACCGCCCTCACCGACCTGCCGGAGACCGCCCGCCTCCCCCTCGGCCGGCTCCACGCGGCCCTGGCCCACGACGACCCCGCCGACCTCGTCCACCCCCTGTGGGCCACCCGCCCCCACCTGACCGCCACCCACCCCGACCTCGCCGCGCAGCTCGACAGCCTCACACCCCCCCTGACCCGGGCCGCTCCCGCCGGTGCGGACATCACCCGGATGCCGTAGTCGTCCGGTGCATCCGGACGGACGGGCGGCACGGTAGAGGTACCGGGGGCGACGGGCGCGAGGGCGCACGGACGACGACTGAGGCGGTTCGTGTGGCGGACGAGACGGCTGGGACGACGGACGGCAACGGCACCGCTGCCGAGGGTCCGCGGACCTGTCTGGTGACCGGCGCCAGCGGCTACATCGGCGGGCGGCTGGTGCCGGAGCTGCTGGACGCCGGGTACCGGGTGCGCTGTCTGGTGCGCACGCCCCGGAAGCTGCGGGACCAGCCGTGGGCCGGCCGGGTGGAGGTCGTCCAGGGCGATGTCACCGACGCGGCCTCGGTGGCCGCGGCGATGGCGGGCGTCGACGTCGCCTACTACCTGGTGCACGCGCTCGGCGCCGGCCGTCACTTCGAGGGCACCGACCGGCAGGCGGCCCGGATCTTCGGCGAGCAGGCCCGCGGCGCCGGGGTCGGCCGGCTGATCTACCTGGGCGGGCTGACCCCGGCCGGCGTCCCCGAGCGGGAACTCTCCCCGCACCTGCGCTCCCGCGCGGAGGTGGGCCGTATCCTCCTCGACTCGGGCGTGCCGACGGCCGTGCTGCGGGCCGCCGTCATCATCGGTTCCGGCTCGGCCAGCTTCGAGATGCTGCGCTACCTGACCGAGCGGCTGCCGGTGATGGTCACACCGCGCTGGGTGCACACCCGCATCCAGCCGATCGCCGTACGGGACGTGCTGCGCGTCCTCGTGGGGTGCGCCGACCTGCCGCCCGACGTCAGCCGCGCCTTCGACATCGGCGGCCCCGAGGTGCTCACCTACCTGGAGATGATGCACCGGTACGCCGCCGTGGCCGGGCTGCCCCGGCGCCTCATCGTGCCCGTGCCGGTGCTCACGCCCGGCCTGTCCAGCCAGTGGGTCGGCCTGGTGACCCCGGTGCCGGCCGCCATCGCCCGCCCGCTGACGGAGTCGCTGCGCCACGAGGTGGTGTGCCGGGAACGGGACATCGAGCGGTACGTGCCGAGCCCGCCGGGCCACCCGGTCGGCTTCGACCGTGCCGTCTCCCTCGCGCTGCAGCGCGTGCGGGACGCCCAGGTCGTCACCCGCTGGTCCTCCGCCTCCGTGCCGGGCGCTCCCAGCGACCCGCTGCCCACCGATCCGGACTGGGCCGGCGGCAGCCTCTGCACCGATGTCCGCGAACGCCACGCCGACGTGACGCCCGAGGCCCTGTGGGACGTGGTCGAGGGCATCGGCGGCCAGAACGGCTGGTACTCCTTCCCCCTGGCCTGGGCGGTGCGCGGCCGACTCGACCGTCTCGCCGGCGGGGTGGGCCTGCGCCGGGGACGCCGTGACGCGCGGCGGCTGCGGGTCGGTGACTCGCTGGACTTCTGGCGGGTGGAGGAGATCGAACGCGGACGGCTGCTGCGGCTGCGCGCCGAGATGCGGCTGCCCGGCCTGGCCTGGCTGGAGATGCGCGTCGACGCGGAGGGGGCCGGTGGCGCCCGTTACCGGCAGCGGGCCCTGTTCCATCCGCACGGACTGCTCGGCCAGCTCTACTGGTGGAGCGTGTCGCCGTTCCACGCGGTCGTCTTCGGCGGCATGGCCCGCAACATCGTCCGCGCCGCAGAACGCGCGCAGCAGCGGGACGCCGCGGGTGCCGACTCCGGCCCGTCTCCTGCCGGGAGCTGAGACCGGCAGCCCGACCGACACGCGAGCGTCCTGGGGACGTCCCGGGGTCAGGGCGGGGCTGCCGCCTGGGGGTCAGGGCGGGCTGCCGCGGCGTTCGCCCGGGGTCCGCCCGTCGGGGCGGGTGGGGTGTCCGGGGCGTCAGCCCTGGTTCTCCTGGGTGAGGGCGTCCCGGAGCTGGGCCCTGGCCGTGACGCCGAGCTTCGGGAAGATCTTGTGCAGGTGGTAGCCGACCGTACGGGGGGAGAGGTACAGCCGCGCCGCGATGTCGCGGTTGGTCAGTCCCTGCGCGGCCAGCTCGGCGATCTGGCGCTCCTGCGGAGTGAGCTCGCCGGCGGGCGCGGCAGCGGCCGTCGCCGCACCCGCCGCTCGCAGCTCCGCCGCCGTCCGCTCGATCCAGGGGCGGGCGTCCAGACGCTGGAAGCACTCCAGGGCCTGGCCCAGGTGCGGGCGGGCCTCGGCGCTGCGTCGGCGCCGCCGCAGCCACTCGCCGAGGTCGAGCTGGGCGAGGGCCTTCTCGAACGGCCAGCAGTCGGTGGCCGGGTCGCCGAGGGCGGCGCGGAAGTGCCGCTCGGCGTCGTCGGTGTCCGTCAGCAGGGCGGTGGCTCGATGGAGCACGGCCGCCAGCCGCGGTGACGGATCGGGCTTCAGGTCCCGTTCCACGGCGTCGAGCACGGTGCGTGCGTCGTCCGCCCGCCCGGCGCGCACCGCGGCGGACGCCAGGTCGCCCAGGTAGTAGAGCGAGGCGTGGTAGTGGACGGGGGCCGGGCGGAAGTCCCGGGTGAAGGTCGCGCGCACCTGGTCGTAGGCCTCCGCATGGTCGCCGGCGACGAACGCGGCCATGGCGAGGGCGTGCCGGTGGCGGACCTGAAGGTTCGGCGACCGGCGCGGATCCACGTCCCGTACGGCCCGCGTCGCCTGGGTCCGGGCGGCCGCGGGGTCGCCCCGGAGCGCGCTCAGGGTGGCCCGCAGGATGCCGGCGCCCACGGTCACGTTGTCCGCTCCCGCCTCCGTCGCCATCCAGAACGCGTCGTCCGCCGCCTCCGCGGCCGCCGTCCAGGAGCCGTTCTCGAACAGGGCGAGGGCGAGCGCCTGGGCCACGGTCGCGTTCGTGCCCGCGCTGCCCGCCCGCCGCAGGACGTCCATGGTCCGCCCGAGGACGCGCACGGCCTGCTCGGTCTCGTCCAGGATCCAGGTCGTGCCGCCCACCGCCGTGAGGTTGCCGAGGGACTCCTCCCGCGCCAGCGCGGCCTGCGCGTCCGCCAACAGCGCGCGCAGCCGCGGCCGTTCGTGCAGGGGGTCGACGACCGAACGCGACCAGGCCCGCCCGGCGGGGTCCTCGTCCCCTTCTATCAGGCCGCCGATCCGGTCGAGTTCGGCGCGGTAGTGCGGCGCGCCGGAGTTGTAGACGGACGTCGCCGCGGTGCTCAGCGCGCCGAGGGCGAGGTCCGGTGCCGAGGCCGCGGTGGCCTCGGCCACGCCCAACAGCATCTCCAGCGCCTCCTCGTGACGGAGCGTCACCCCGAGCGCCCAGCCGCCCAGCAGCGAGGCTTCGGCACGCAGCCGGGGATCCTCGGTGGACCGGCCGACCCGGCCGCTCAGCTCGCCCACCCACTGCGGATGACCGGCGAACATCGCCGCCTGCGCCGCCGACAGCAGCCGCCGGGCGCGCAGCGCCGGCGCCTCGGTCAGCTCGGCGGCGCGTTCCAGCGCGGTCGCGGCCGCCGCGTGACCGCCCCGGCCCCGGGCCCGCTCGGCGCTCTCCGCCAGGGCGTCGGCGACCTCCGCGTCCTGGCCGGTCGCGGCGGCGGCCAGTTGCCAGGCGCGGCGGTCCGGCTCCCCGGCCAGCGCGGCGGCCAGGGCGAGATGGGCCTGCCGCCGCTCGTGGAAGGAGGCCGCGTGGTAGACGGCCGAGCGCACCAGTGGATGCCGCAGCAGCACCCCGCCGTCCGCCACCCGCACCAGACCGGCGCGTTCGGCGGGGGCCAGCGCCGAGACGAGCTCCAGGTCCGGGGCAGCCCGGATGAGATCGGCCAGCGGGGCCGGACCGGCCGCGGCCACCAGGAGCAGTGCCGCCCGGGTGGGCTCGGGCAGGCCCGGCAGGTCGGCGGCGAACAGGTTCTCCAGACGAGCGGTGAGCGGCAGCGTGGCACCCCCCGCCCCGCCGGCCCCCATGTCGCCGGTCCTGTCGCCGGTCCGGTTTCGGGCCAGGGCGCGGGGCAGCTCGATCAGGGCCAGCGGATTGCCGGCCGCCTGCTGGAGGATCTCGGCCCGCGCCCTCCCGTGCGGCGGATCCGGCTGCGCGTCCAGCAGTTGCCCGGCCGCGGTACGGCTCAGCGGACCTATGGTGACCTGCGGGAAGGCCCGGTCGAAACGCGCCGGTACGCCGTCCTCGCGGGCGGCCAGCAGCAGCACCGCCGGCCTGCCCTCAAGCCGCCGGGCGAGGAAGGCCAGCACGTCCACCGAGCCGAGGTCCAGCCACTGGGCGTCGTCCACCAGCAGGAGCAGCGGCCGGCGGGCGGCGGCCTCGGTGATGAGGCCGAGCACGCTGACACAGAGGGACAGCTGATCCAGTTTCAGCCCGTCCCGCGCCGCCTCCGTACCGAAGGCGCGGTCCAGCGCCTCCCGTTGCCCCGCGGGCAGGCCCGCGCCGGGCAGCAGCGGATGCAGCAACTGGTGCACACCCGACAGGCCCAGCCCCGCCTCGCCCTCGCTGCCGCGCACCCGCAGGATCCCCAGACCCCGCTCCCGGCCCCGCTCGGCCGCCCAGTCGACGAGCGTGCTCTTGCCGGCCCCCGGCTCCCCGCTGAGCACCAGCACCTGCGGGCCGCCCGCGTCCACGGCCCCGAGCAGCCGGTCGATGCGCCCCAGCTCGGCGGCCCGTCCCAGGATGCCCGGATCGGAGAGGTGGTCGGTGGTGCCGCCGTGCATGAACCGTCCCTGTCGTCGAGCCACTCGTAGGACCATCCTGCCAGCGGCCGACGGAGGCCGGATGCGCCGATCCGAGGAGGGGTGCGGAGGCCGCCGGCTTTCGGCCGGGGTGGTTCGTCGGGCTGCTGATGCGCCTGGGGCTGGTGTCGCCGGTCCGTGGACAGGGCTGGATCGCCGGCCTTCGGTCGGAGTTGGTTCGCCGGGGCTGCGGGCGGGGCTGGGGCCGTCGGGCGGTTGGCGGGACGGATCTGGCGGTTCGCTGACCGGCCGGAGTCGTCGGGCGTCGACGGGGCCGGGCGTGGTGACCCGTGCGGGGTGGCCGGGCCGGGAGGGGCGGTGACTGGTCATGTGACAGAAGCGGGCGCTTGCCGGTCTCCGTGAGGATGGGCCGGCCAGGGAAAACGCGCACCGCCCGGGAGTACGTGCATGACGGTCCACCCACCCCAGCAGACCACGATCCGCGACGAGGCCGGCCTGCTGGGCCGGGACGCCGAGGCCGCGCGGATCCTGCGGTGCGTGGCGCGGGAGCCCGGCCCTGCCCAGACCCTGCTGCTCCTCGGCGACGAGGGGATCGGGCGGACGACACTTCTCCGGCACGTACGGGAACGGGCCACCGCCGACGGTGTGCTCGTGCTGGCCGCGCACGGCTGGGCCGAGGACCCGCAGCACGCGCACGCCTGTCTGCACCACCTGCTGACGCCGCCGGTGCGGGACGAACTGGCCGCGCTGCCCGCCGCGCTGCAGCGGGCGCTGACCGCCGTGCCGCGGACGGATCGGCCGGCGGACGAGGCCGGGCTGCACGCGGGGGTGGCGGCGCTGCTCGACCGGCTCGCCGCCTCCCGGCCGGTGCTGGTCTGCGTGGACGACGCCGACCTGTGCCATCCCGCCTTCCCCGAGGCCCTGTTCGCCGCCGCCCGGCACCTGGCCGACCGCGCCCTGACCGTGCTGCTCGCCGCACGGCACGAGGCGGCCCTGCCCACCCCGCCGCCCGGCACCCGGACCCTGCGGCTCGGTCCGCTGAGCGCCACCTCGGCCGCCGCCCTCCTCGACCGGCAGCCGGCGGCGCCCACCGGCCGGCACCGGCTGGAGATCCTCGCCGAGGCCGAGGGCAACCCGCTGGCCCTCGTGGAACTGAGCCGCGGTGCCTCGGGCCCCGCCGCTGCGGTACGGCACGCGCAGGTCTTCGGCGTACGGATCGACGCGCTTCCCGCCGGCACCCGTCGGGCCCTGCTCTACGCGGCGGCCGCCGGACCCGGCGAGACCGTCGCCGCCGTGATGGCCGCCCTCGGCACCGGCGACCTGTCCGTGTGGGCCCCCGCGGAGGCGGCCGGGCTGATCGCGCTGGCCGCGGACCGGTTCGGCTTCCGGCATCCGCTGGCCCGCTCGGCCGCCTACCTCGGGTGCCCGGCCGGCGAGCGCCAGCAGGCGCACCGGGAGCTCGCCGGGGTCGCCGTGCTGCCCGAGGTCCGGGCCCGGCACCTGGCCGCCGCCACCGTGGGCGCCGACGCGTCCGTGGCCGCCGCCCTGGAGGCGTCCGCCTGGTGGCGCGGGGACGCGGTGGAGGCCGCGGGCGCCCTGGAGCACGCGGCCCGGCTCAGCCCACCGACGCCGGAGCGCGCCCGCCGGCTGGCCGAGGCCCTGACGGCGGCCCACGCGGCGGGCGACCCGGACTGGATCCGTGACCTGCACGAACGGCTCGTCCGGGAAGGCGCCGAGCCGGAGTTCGTCTGCACCGCGGCCGGTGCCCTGGCCTCCGCCCTCTCCCACGAGTCCGCCCAGCGCCAGGCGTTCGAGCTGCTCGCCGAGACATCGGAGCACTTTCCCGTCGTCGACCGGCACCTCGCGCTGGCCCTCGCCGGGCTGGCGGCGGGCGTCGCCGACCGCTCCGGGCTGCCGGAACACGCGGCGGCCCTGCCCGCGCTGCTCGACCGGGCCCGGCGGGCCGGCGCGTCCGGGCGATGGCGGCCCGCCGCGACCGGCCCCCTGGCCCGCCTGGACACCCCGCACACCCGACGCACCCTCACCGCACTGTCCACCGCGGTCACCCCGGTCATCGAGGTCCCGGTCACCGAGGACGCCTCGGTCACCCCGGTCGCGGAAGCCGCGGCCGCCGAGGACGCCTCAACGGCCCCGGTCACAGAGCACACCCCGGTCACCCTGGTCACCCAGGACCCCGCCGCCACCCGGCCTCGTTCCGCCCCGCCCGGCGGCGCCTCGCCCGGCGGTGCCCTGCCGCGCACCGGCCGGAAGCGCGGCACCCCCGAGGCGGCGGCCGCTCGGGCCGTCCTCGCCGCCGTCGCCGACGAGGCGGACTCGGCGGACCTGGACCTCGGGCAGTCCCGCAGCGCCGACGAACGGCTGCGCGGCGCCCGCGCCTTCGGGCTGCGCGGCTGGTCGGTGGTGCCGCTGGTGGACACCCTGCTGGCCACCGGACGGTTCACCGAGGCCGAAAGAGTGATCGAGGACGCCCTCACGCAGGCCACGGTGGTGCGCCTGCCGGGGCCGCGGGCCGATCTGGAGACGCAGGCCCTGACCGTACGGGCGCTGCGCGGCACCCTGCCGCCGGAGCCCTGGTTCACCCCCTCCGTATGGCGGGCCGTGTGCCTGGACGAGAACCGGGCCACCCACGCCCGGCTGCTGCGCGCCCGCGGCCTGGCATCCTTCACGCGCGGGGACATGGAGGACGCCTGGCGGCGGCTGCGCGACCTGTTCACCGCCGACGGCGCGCCCCTGCACCCCGTCCTGTCCGTGCGGGCCGTCGCCGAACTCGCCGTCGCCGCCCAGCGCACCGGCCGGCCGGCCGAGGCGCTGCCGATCCTGGAACGGGTCCGGGCGGAGCAGGGCGACCGCCCGAGCACCCGGATGACGCTGCTGCTGCACCACGCCACCGCCCTGGTCGGCCCGGACCGCGAGGCCGAGCGGCACTTCCAGCTCGCGCTCGTCAACCACGGGGCGAACCGCTGGCCCTGGGAGTGCGCCCACGTCCGTCTCAACTACGCCATCTGGCTGCGCCGTTGCCGCCGTACCCTGGAGGCGCGCCAGCAGCTGACCTCGGTCCTGGAGACCGCAGAGCGCCTCGGCGCCGACGCCCTCGCGGCCGCCGCCGGCAGCGAACTGCGCGCCAGCGGCGCCGCCCCGGCCCCGGCGGATCCGGGTCCGCTGGAGCAACTGACCGCGCAGCAGCGGCAGATCGTCCAGCTGGCCGCGGGCGGTCTGTCGAACCGCGAGATCGGTGAGCGGCTCTTCCTGTCGCCGCGCACCGTCGGCTCGCACCTGTACAACGTGTATCCCAAGCTCGGCATCAGCAGCCGTCATCAGCTCCGCGACCTGGTGCGGGGCCGGTGACCGCGCCCGTGGCACGGCCGGGGGAGCGCCCATGACACCCGGCGGTCACGGCTCCGGCCCCGGCCCAGGACCCGCTTCCGGTGCCGACCCGGGCCCGGGTACCGCCGTCGTCCTCGACCCCGCGGTGCAGCGCCTGGTCAGCGCCGCCGCCGTGCCGCCCACCCTCGACGACCTGGGCCCGGACGCGGCACGGCAGGCGCTGCGGGAGACCCAGGCCGACCGGTTCGAGGACTTCGCCGTGGACGCGGTCTTCCAGGTGGCCCCGGTCGGCCCCGCCGGGCTGCTCGGCTTCTGGACCGTGCGTCCGGCCGGGGTGCGGGATCCGCTCCCGGCCCTGCTGTACCTGCACGGTGGCCGCTGGGCGTTCGGCGACGCCCAGACCCACGCCCGGCTCATCAGCGAACTGGTCACCGGTGCCGGGGTGTGCGCCGTCGTCCCCGAGTACAGCCGCGCGCCCGAGGCCCGTTACCCGGTGGCGCTGGAGGAGTGCCACGCCCTGCTGGACTGGGTGGTCGGCCAGGCCGGCGCGCTCGGCCTCGACCCCGGCCGGCTGGCGGTCGGCGGCGACTGCGCCGGTGCCACCCTGGCGGCCGCCGTGACCATGCTGGCGAAGGCGCGCCACGGGCCGCGGATCCGCGCCCAGCTCCTCTACTACCCGCTCACCGACGCCCGCTGCGAGAGCCCCTCGCAGCGCCGGTTCGCCACCGGCTACGTGCTCACCCGCCGGGCGCTGCGCGCCTACTGGGAGCGGTACGTCGCCGACCCCGCCCGCCGGAGCGAGCCCACCGCGGCACCGCTGCGGGCGCGCCCGGCGGAGCTGGCGGGGCTGCCCCCTGCCCTGGTCGTCACCGCCGAGGCCGACGTGGCCCGCGACGAGGGCGAGAGTTACGTGCGACGACTGGCGGAGGCCGGGGTCGAGGCGCTGGGCGTGCGGTTCCTCGGGACCGTCCACGACTTCGTGGCCCTGCACGCCCTCGCCGACAGCCCGCCCACCCGGGCGGCGGTGCTGACCGGGTGCGCCTTTCTCCGCGCGCGGCTGCGGTGACCGGGCCCGGGAACCGCGGCCGGACCAGTCGGCCGACTGATGCGCGCGCACCCGTCGCCCGGAGAGGCTGGGAGCATGCCAACCGCGATCGGCTCCCACGAGGAGAGAAGCCCACGACCGGCCGGCGCGGCCCGCGGGCGGGCGAGGGTGCTGACCACGCGCTCCGTGCCGCCCGGCGAGAGCCTGGAGTACTGGCACGACGCCGTGCTCGGCACCCTGGTGGGGATGGACATCGCCGCCGAGGGCCGTACCTACGACGCCACCCTGTGCACGGACCGCCTCGGGGACCTGCGGATCACCACGGTGGAGGCCGACCCCGGCCGGGTCCACCGGGCGCCGCGGTTCATCGCCCGCGGCGACGGCCGGGACATCTTCGTGGCCGTCCAGAGCACCGGCCGCGCCCGGGTCGAACAGGACGGCCGCGCCACCGAGCTGCGGGCCGGCGACATCGGGTTCTTCGAGACGCTGCGCCCCTTCCGCACCACCTTCCCGGACCGCTTCCGGCTGCGGATCTTCGCCGTGCCGCGCCCGCTGCTGCAGCTCCCGGAGGCCGACATACGGCGGCTCACCGGCCGCGCGATCCGCCCGGACGACGGACTTCCCGCGCTGCTCGGGCCGCTGCTGGAACGGCTGGCCGACACCTCCGCGTCGTACACCACACCGACGGCCGAGCGGCTGGCCCAGAGCGTGATCGACCTGATGGCGGCCACGGCGGCGGACCAGCTCGGCGGGGACCCGGCCGACCTGCCGGGCGCCGACGGCGTGCTGCTGCGGCGCGTCCGGACGTACATCCGCTGGCATCTGTCGGACCCCGGGCTGACCCCGTCCGTCATCGCGCGGGCGCACGGCATCTCGGTGCGCTACCTGCACCGGCTGTTCGAGGCCGAGGACACCACCGTCTGCCAGTGGATCCGCGACCTGCGCCTCGGCGAGTGCCGGCGCGAGCTCGCCGCCCGCCCCCCGGGCTCGGTCAGCCTGGGCCAGGTCGCCCGGCGCTGGGGGTTCACCAGCGCGGCCGGGTTCGGCAAGGCCTTCCGCGGCTCCTTCGGGCTCTCCCCGACGGACTGGCTGAACCGCGTCCGGGCGGACGGCCCGCCATGCTGACCGCGATGTCCTGCGCCGGCCCGGACCTGGCACCCGGCGACCGCCTCGCCGCCTGGCAGCGTGCCCTCTCGCGGACCTTCGTGGACGTCGAGGTCACCGTGGCGCACGACGGCCCCTGGACCGGCCAACTGGCCGCCGAACGGCTCGGCGCGCTCCAGATCGCCACCGAGGAGTTCGGTCCCGGCACGATCCTGCGCGGCGCCCGCACGGCCGCCGCCGATCCCCGCGCCCACATCCTGGTCCGCCGTCAGCTGACCGGCACCGCCCTGCTCCTCCAGGACGGCCGCACCGCCGAACTCCACCCCGGCCGGGTGGCCTTCCACGACGCCCGGCGGCCGTTCCGGATCGTGCTCCCGGAGCGGCAGCGGGCCCGGGTCTTCATGGTGCCCCGCGCCCTGCTGCGCCTGGAGGAACGGCAGTTGCGCGCCGTCACGGCCACCGTGCTGGACGGCGCCGACGGGGGAGCGGCGGGCCTGCTGCTGCCGCTGCTCGACGGACTCGCCGACCAGGTGTCCCGGCCCGAGCCGAGCCGACGCGAACAGCTCGCCCGGACCGTCGTGGACATCCTCGCCACGCTGGCCCTGGAGCGGACCGGCGAGCAGCCCGAGTCGGCCCTGTGGGAGCGGATCACCACGTCCGTCCTGGCCCGGCTCGGCGAACCCGGACTGAGCCCGCGCGACATCGCCGACCAGCACGCCATCTCGCTGCGCTACCTGCACCGGCTCTTCCAGCGGGAGGGCACCACCGTGGGCGCCTGGATCCGCGCCCGCCGGCTGGCGGCCGCCCACGAGGAGCTGGCCCTGCCCGGCGCCGCCCACCGGCCGATCGCCGCGGTGGCCACCCGCTGGGGCTTCACCAGCCCCTCCCACTTCAGCCGGGCCTTCCGCGAGACGTACGGGATGTCACCGGCCCAGTGGCGACGAACGGCGTCCACCCCGCCCCGTGCCGACTGACCACCCCGCGCACCCGCGGCCCCGCAACCCCGCCCCCCGGCTACCGCCGCGGCCCCCGTCATGCGGCCTTCGCACGCAGGCCGTCGGCGTTTTCGTGATCGTGGCACGCCGTCGCGACCACGCCCCTACCCTTGCCGCTTGACGGCCAGGACCGAACCGATGACCGAGTGACGATGGAGCGCACGATGACCGACGAGGCGATGGGTGACGAGGTCTACCAGCCGGACGGTTCCGAGGTACAGGACGACGCGGGCCTGCTGGACGCCTCCGACACCCTGGACTACCGAGCCGGCGAGGAGGCCCTGGACGAGGGGTACTCGCCGCCGGAGCGGCCCTGGGCCGTGGAGCACACCGGTGTGACCGCGGCGGAGGGGTGGCGGGGGGAGACCCTGGACGAGCGCCTCGCCGAGGAGGTGCCCGACCTCGCCGTCCCGGAGGGCGACGGCCTCGGCGACACCTGGGACACGGACGGTGAACTCCTGGACGACGAGGTCGGCGACGACCGCGCCGGACGGCTCCTCGCACCGGACGAGGGCGCGCACGAGGTCACCGACTCCGACCTGTTCGCCTCCGACCTGGGCCTGGACGGCGCCGGGGCGTCGGCGGAGGAGGCCGCGATGCACGTGATCCCGGAGACCGAGGACTTCTGACGGCCGCCGGAGCCGTTCAGGCGAGGTGGCGCAGCAGCGCCGCGACGGCGGCCGGGGGCTCTCCCGGCGGCCGTACCACCATCACCTTCCAGGTCGGCGCGTGCCGGGCGATCCGGTAGGTCGTCAGGTCCGGGAACCGGCGGGCGATGGTCGGCGGCATGATGCACACCCCGAGGTCGGCCCGGACCAGTTCGGACGCGGCCACGATGTCGTTCACCTCGAACGTCGTGGCGCGTTCGACGCCGGCCGCCCGGAACGAGCGGTCGGCCGCGTCCCGGATGGCCCAGCCCGGCGTGAACTCCACCTGCGGCAGCTCGGCGATGCCGGCCAGCTCGACGGTGCCCTCGGGGCCGCTCACGGTGAGACGCCGGCGGGGTGCGGCGACCAGGACCATCTCCTCCCGGCTCAGCAGCCTGCTCACCAGCCCGCGCTGCTGCTGCCGGTCCAGCGCCACCACGGCCAGGTCCACCGTGCCCTCGCGCAGCGCCTGCCGGATGTCGGCGACCGCCGCCTGCCGCAACCGGACGACCACCCGCGGGTGGTCGGCCCGCAGCGCGGCCAGCGCCAGGTGCAGGTCCGCCCACACCCCCTGCATCGTGCCGACCGTCACCAGGCCGCGCAGCTCCCCCTGCACCGCGTGGACCGCCTCCCGGGCCAGTTCGGCGGCGCGCAGTGCCTGCCGGGCCGCCGGGACGAACGCCTCCCCCGCCGGGGTGAGCCCGACCCGGTGCGTGGTCCGGGTGAACAGCGCCGTGCCGAGCTCGCGTTCCAGGGCGCGGACCGTGCCGGAGACGGCGGACTGGACCACGTGCAGCCGCCGCGCCGCCGCCGTGAACCCGCCCGTGTCCGCCACCGCGACGACGACTTCCATCTGTCGCAGGTCCATCATCCGCTCCCGGTGGCGCAGCGCCCGCCTCGGCCGGGCGGCGATCTCCGCCGCATCCTAGGCAGCCGCCGCCCGGTTGTCCCGGACCGGCCGAAGCGCGACCCCGCGCGGCTTTACGCGGCCCCACGCCGCCCTGCGCGGCCCCACGCCTCCCTACGCCGAGCGCGTCACCCGGTTCGGGCGCTCGGTCAGCCAGTACAGCAGGGCCAGCACCGGCAGGGCGGCCCCGAAGACGCTGACCGCGCTCCAGCCACCGGCCCGGAAGGCGATCGAGCCGACCTGGGAGCCGAGGGCGCCGCCGACGAAGAAGATCGCGATGAAGGCGCTGTTCAGCCGGGCTCGCGCCAGCGGGTCGAGTTGGTAGACGGTGTGCTGGCCCAGGATCAGGCTGGTCTGCACGGCCATGTCGAGGGCGACGGCCGCCAGCCCGAGCAGAAGGACGCTGTGCCCGCCGAGTCCGGCGGCCGCGAAGGCGATCGCGGCGACGGCGAACGCGACACCGGTCATCCGGCGGGTCAGCCCGCGGTCGGCCCAGTGCCCGGCGAACGGCGCGACGGCCGCACCGGCCGCCCCGACCAGCGCGAACACCCCCACTCCGACGGCGGAGTAGTGGAAGCGGGGTCCGGTCAGGACGTAGGAGACGGTGGTCCAGTAGGCGCTGAAGGCACCGAACATCGCTGCCTGGTAGAGGCCCCGGCGGACCAGCGCGGGGTGGGTGCGGACCAGGGCCGCCGTGGAGCGCAGCACGTGGTGGTAGGGCACGGAGGTGGTCGGCGCGTGCCGGGGCAGGGCCAGTCGCAGTGCCACGGCCAGCAGGGCCATCAGGACGGCCGAGCCGAGGTAGACGACCCGCCAGCCGGCCACGCCGGAGACGAGGCTGCTGACCGTGCGGGACAGCAGGATGCCGGTGAGCAGGCCGCTCATCACCCGGCCCACCACCCGGCCGCGTGCGTGGTCGGGCGCCAGGCTCGCGGCGAAGGGCACGAGGATCTGCGCCACCACGGAGGTGGCCCCGCTGACCAGCGAGGCGATCAGCAGCATCGGGAACCCGGTGGCCAGACCGGCCGCCACCAGGGCGACGGTGGTGACGGTCAGCAGGGCGGTGATCAGGCTCCGCTTCTCCAGCCGGTCGCCGAGCGGGACGAGGAAGACCATGCCGAGCACATAGCCGACCTGGGTGAGCGTGATCAGCAGACCCGCGGTGCCCTCGCCGACGTGGAAGACACCGCGCAGGTCGGACAGCAGGGGCTGCGCGTAGTACAGGTTCGCGACCGTCATGCCGGACGCGACGGCGAACAGGGCGATCAGCCGGCCCGGCACCGCGGGGACGGGCTCGGCGGCTGCCTCCCGGCGCGGGGAGCTGACTTCTTCGGACGGCGACTGGGACACGGGACCTTCCTCACAGGAGGCGTTGCACTCACCTTCCACCAGCACTCGGCCGTCCGTCACGCTTCCCGCTTCATCGCGATGGTCCGGGATGTCTGTCATCTCGATCGGAGATGACCAGCGGCCCGCGTGCGCTGCGGGGGCGCCGACAGTGCGCTCGGAGGCAACTGCCCGGCGCCCGGCGCTCCTACGGTGAACCGCGGCGGCGCCGGAACGGCCGGTGTGCCGTACGCAATTCCGGGAGACTCGCATGTCCGAAGCCTTCACGCCCGTCAGGCCGGTGCTCGAACCCGCCGCCCAGGCCTTCGTCGAGGCCACCGCCAACCCGCCCTACCTCTTCGACCTCGCGCCCGCGGAGGGCCGCAAGGCCGTCGACGAGGTGCAGTCCGGCGAGATCGCCAAGCCGGACGTCGACGAGGAGTGGATCACGGTCTCCGGCGGCCCCGCCGGCACCGTCCGGGCCCGGATCGTCAAGCCCGCCGGCGCCACCGGCACTCTGCCCGTGATCATCTACATCCACGGCGCCGGCTGGGTCTTCGGCAACGCCCACACCCACGACCGCCTGGTCCGCGAACTCGCCGTCGGCGCGAACGCCGCCGTCGTCTTCCCCGAGTACGACCTCTCGCCCGAGGCCCGCTACCCCGTTGCCATCGAGCAGAACTGGACCGTGGCCCAGTGGGTCGTGGAGCAGGGCGCCACGAAGGACCTGGACCCCGCCCGGATCGCGGTGGCCGGTGACTCGGTCGGCGGCAACATGGCCGCTGCCCTCACCCTCATGGCCAAGGAGCGCGGCGGCCTCCCGCTGCTCCAGCAGGTCCTCTTCTACCCGGTGACCGACGCGAGCTTCGACACCGCCTCCTACCACCAGTTCGCCGAGGGCTATTTCCTGCGCCGCGACGGCATGTTCTGGTTCTGGGACCAGTACACGACCGACGAGGCCGAGCGCGCCCAGATCACCGCCTCCCCGCTGCGCGCCACCACCGAACAGCTCACCGGCCTGCCCCCGGCCCTGGTCGTCGTCGCCGAGGCCGACGTCCTGCGCGACGAGGGCGAGGCCTACGCCAACAAGCTCCGCGAGGCCGGCGTACCCGTCACCGCCGTCCGTTTCCAGGGCATCATCCACGACTTCGTCATGCTCAACGCCCTGCGCGAGACCCACGCCGCCGAAGCCGCCATCTCCCTGGCCGTACGCACCCTGCACACCGCCCTGCACACCGCCTGATCGGGGGAGAGCGGCGTGAGCACCGATGACCCGGCCGTGCCCGGCGGTCGCCCCTACCTGCAACGGCTCAGGGAGCGGTGCACCGAGCACCACCGCCAGGCGCGGGTCGCGCGCGAGGAGACCGACCTGGCGGAGGCCGTCGAGACGGCGGCGTTCGACCTGGGGGCCGACATCGCCCACCCGGCCCCGGCCCACGCCGAAGCCGCCTACGACATCGACACCGACCTCGGTGCCGGACCTCGGCAGCCGCCCTCGCCGGCCCTGTCCCGGCCGGCCGTCCGGAGCCTCGGTACGGAGTAAACGGCGCACCCCGCAAGGGTGATGCCGAGCGGGCCGCGCACCGGTGTCGACCGGGCGCGGCCCGTCCGCGTGTAGGTACGTGGCATGCGGATGACACCGGCGCGCGTGCGAGCAGGGCTGCGTTCCCCCTGGACCTGGGCGGCCTGCGCCGCCGTCGCCGGAGTGTGCGCGGCCCTGCCGTTCCTCCTCGCCGGCGGTGACGGTCCCCGTCCGCTCTCGGCCGACGAGGCCCGGCGGGTGGCCCTCGCCCCGCTCCGCGCGTACCAGGACAGCCCGGCCGAGGTGACGGTACGGGCGCCGCTGCCCGGCGGTACGGCCGTGGTCCGCGCGGTGGTCGACGAACGCCGGCGCCGGGCGGTGGGCTGGTTCGACACGGGGGACGCGGCGGAGCGGGGGCTGCTGGCGTGGGACGGCGCCGGACTGGAGGTCGCCCGCCCCCGGGTGGACGGCAGCGCGGGCCCGCTGGCGAAGCCGGCGTCGACGGCGGAGGCGGTGCGGGATGCCGGGCGGCTGCGGCCGACGGCGTGGATCCGCCGCGGGTACGGGCCCGCTTCGCTGGACACGGCGCTGCGGCTGACGCTGACCCTGGCCGCCGACCGCCCGGACGACGCGCGCCGGATCGCCCGGTCGGGCCGCCGCCACCTGGGGACGGACCGGGTCGACGGCCGCCGCTACGACGTCTTCTCCGCCGCCGACGGGCCGCTGAAGTACTGGATCGACGGGGCGGGCCGCCTGCGCCGGGTCAGGGAGGACCTGGACGACGACCGCACGATCGTCATCGACGTGACGGGGGCGAGGGTCCGGCCGGGCGTGCCGAACGGCCCGTGGGCGAACCGCTGAGGCGAGCCGGGGCCGGGGGGCGGGGACACTCCCCGGCGTTGGCAGGGCGCCGCCGCGCCCACCCGTGCCGCCCCAGCGGCACGACTGCCCGCGGCTGAGATCACCCCCTCGTGCGCCTGCCCGCGGTTGAGATCGCCCTCTCGTGGCGTCCCGGTGGCGCGTCTGTCCGCGGCTGAGATCACCCCCCCGTGGCGCCCCCCCGGCACGACAGCCCGCGGGGGCGATAACCCCCCCCCGCCCCCGCCCCCGGCCGAGCAAGC